>JADYZI010000274.1 GCA_020853255.1 Acidobacteriota bacterium | reverse complement strand
TATTATTGTTGATCGGCCTTACATTCGCGCTTGCGGCGGCCATATCCGCCCAAAAACCGGCCGCAACGCCGCGGCAGGAAAAGCTGCTGAACGGCATGAAGGTCCTTACGCTGAAGACGCCGGGCAATGATATTGTCTCGGTAAAGCTGCGCATCCACGCCGGTTCTTCGTTCGATCCTCAGGAGAAAGAAGGCGTGATGAAACTGTTGTCGGACAGCTTTTTTCCGACGGCGGATTCGCGGAGCTTTTTTCGCGATGAGCTTGGCGGAAGTTTCGATGTTATCTGCAATTACGATTACATCGAGTTCGATACCACCGCCCGCGGCGGCGATTTTCTCACTCTGATCGAAACCGTCGCACAAGCGATGGCGACGGTCTCCATCGACAAGGATTCGATCACGCCGCTCAAAGCCGCCCAACTGGCAAAGGTGCAGGCATTGGAAAAAGACCCGTCGTATGTCGCGGACCAGGCCGTCGCGGCACGGTTGTTTGGTACCTTTCCATACGGCCGGCCGATAGACGGCACGACGGCGTCGCTGCAAAAGATCGATTTCGCGGACCTGAGATTTGCAAAGGACCGGCTGGTCACCGCCGACAACGCAACTGTGATCATCAGCGGAAATATTGACCCGAATCTTGCCTTTCGCGCGGCCCGGCGGTATTTCGGTGCATGGCAGAAATCTGATAAGCGCGTGCCTTCGACCTTTCGTCAACCTGACGCGCCGGATGCGGCGGCCGTTAAGCTAGAGATGCCGGGTATTGCCCAGTCAGAAATTCGCTATGCGACACGCGGCTTTGCCCGGTCAAGCAAGGACTTTGCACCTGCAGAAGTTTTTGCCCGGATATTGCAGACGCGTCTTGCCGAAGTGATCGCACAAGGCTCGGGGTCGAATGCATCCGTTGTTCATGGCGAGCACATACTTCCCGGGGCATTTACGTTCGGCTACCGGTCGCAGCCGTCGTCACCGATAGTCCTTTCAACAAGTTCTGATAAAAATGCTGATCAGCAATCTTTGCATTCCATCCTTGCCCGGCCGATTACCGAAGCGGAATTCTCCGTTGCTAAAAATGAGGTTCTTGCGGAGAGAGGAAAACGCGACGTTACAGACCTCTGGCTCGATGTTGATACATTCCGTATTGTCTCACCATCAGAAGATCTAAAGGCATTTCAGAACGTAGCCATCGCCGATGTCAACGCTCTTGCGTCCGGGTTAACGAATGCACCGCTCGCGACGGCGGTCGTTTCAGCTCCCGCGGTACCGACGGCAAACAGCACCGCTAACTAAATGTCCACAGAACGCACCGCCAACGAGGTAGCTCACGCCGCTGCTGTCCGATCCATGTTCTCGGGCATCGCCGGCCGCTATGATCTGCTCAACCATCTTCTGTCGGTAAATATTGACAAAAGCTGGCGTCGGCGTGTGCGAAGCCTGCTGGCCGAAACGTTGGCTGACCCGCGGGCGGTTGTCCTCGATGTCGCCTGCGGGACTGGCGACCTTTCGATCGAACTTCAGCGGGATGCGGCGGCCAAGGTGGTCGGAACTGATTTTTGCCGCCCGATGCTTGCTCGTGCAAGAGAAAAGACGGCGCTGCTTTCGCTGACGATCCCGTACGTCGAGGCGGATGCGATGCAGCTTTCGTTCCCGGATGAGACATTCGACGCGGCAACCATCGCATTCGGCCTAAGAAATCTTGCGAATTTTAAAGACGGACTGGTAGAGCTTCGCCGAATACTCAAGCCCGGCGGAAAGCTTGTGGTCCTGGAATTCTCTTCGCCCGCCGTGCCGGGTTTTCGAACTCTGTTCAATTTCTACTTTGCACAGGTCCTGCCGCGGATCGGCGGATTGGTTAGCGGTTCGCGCGGGGCCTATGAGTACCTCCCCGATTCGGTATCAAAATTCCCGGATCAAAAGGCTCTCGTGCAAATGTTTCGCACGTCCGGTTTTGAGGATGTCTCATACAGCAACCTCACCGGCGGAATAGCGGCCATCCATTCGGGAACTCGCGGCGGTGAGCGTTAACGCTAAACCCATTGTAGTTGCCGGCCCTTTTGCCGGTTTTTCTTCTTTGCGAACTTTGTATCAGCCCTTTGCGGTCTTTGTGTTAACGATCTTTAAGCACAAAGCTCACCAAGTTGAAGACACAAAGGGCACAAAATACGTCCGATCTAATTGTTACAGTCCATTAGTTCGTGCTTTGAGTAGCGGCGAAGCTGATAGGATCAAACGCGGCTGCTCCGATACAGTACGAAATTTGTTATATCTTTCGCAAAATTATAAACTTTTTCGGGCCGCCGCTCTGGATGAAGTACAAACTGCTAAATTTCGCACGCCGTCTCGGATTGATGCTTCTGGTCATCTGGACCGTCGTGTCGGCGGTTACGCTGCTGATCGAACTTGTGCCGGGTTCGCCGGCCACGACGATTTTGGGTGAAACCGCGACCGCTGAGCAGATCGACAATTTCAATCAAAAGCACGGGCTTGACCGCCCGGCATTTTTTATTAGTTACTCTGATGAGAACGGCCTGGTGTGGAACGGCACCAACAATCGATACTACGATTATTGGGCCGGCCTGCTGCACGGGGACCTGGGAACTTCGTTCCGCACGGACCGTCCGGTACTGGATATGATCCTTGAGCGCTATCCGGCGACGATCAAGCTGGCCTTGGCGGCGATGCTTGTCGCGGTCGGCATCGCGATCCCGCTCGGGGTTCTTGCCGGACGCAACAAGAACGGCTTTCTGGACAACATTGCGTCATTTATCGCTTTGCTCGGCATCTCGCTTCCAACATTCGTCATCGGCCCATTCCTGGTCTATGTCTTTGCCGTAAAACTTGGCTGGTTTGCTCCTACAGGCAGCCTTTACCCTGAAGATATCGTACTTCCAGCAATAACGCTTGGTGCTGCCCTTTCGGCGATCCTGACCCGAATGGTGCGTTCCAGCGTGATCGAAGAACTTGGCGAGGACTACGTCCGCACCGCACGGGCAAAAGGGCTGAGCGAACGCACCGTCGTTTACAAACACGTTCTCAAGAATGGGCTGATCCCGGTGGTCACCATACTCGGCCTTCAACTCGGCGTTCTGCTGGCTGGTGCGATCATCACCGAAAAGATCTTCAGCTGGCAGGGCCTTGGCCTTCTGCTGCTCGAGGACGGCATCGCGAAACGTGATTATCGCCTCGTTCAGGGATGCGTACTTGTAATAAGTGTGACTTATATCCTCGCCAACACACTGACCGATCTTGTGTACAGGAGGCTTGACCCAAGGATCCGGCTTTCCTAATGAACAGGCTCAGCTACATAGGTATCGCGATCGCGGCCGCTGTGGTTCTCGCCGCTATATTTGCGCCATTTCTCGCAACACACGATGTTACGGCACAGGACCTTGCCATAAGATTCGCACCGCCGTCGGCGGAACATTGGTTTGGCACGGACGCACTGGGCCGCGACATCTATTCACGGCTCATTTTTGGTGCAAGGATATCTCTTGAGGTCGGCATTACGGTCGTCGTTGTTTCGGGGACGATCGGCATTCTTATCGGTTCGATCGCCGGTTTTTACGGCGGCTGGATCGATAAGGTCCTATCGGGGTATCTGTTCAATGTCTTTCTCGCGTTTCCCGGCCTGCTGCTTGCTATCGCTCTGGTTGCATTTCTGGGAGCAGGACTAGGAAAACTGATCCTTGCCCTCTGCATCATCGGATGGGTCGGATATGCCCGTGTGATGCGCGGCCAGGTGTTAAAGGTCCGTGAGTATGATTTTGTCCAGGCCGCCAAAGCGCTCGGAGCAGGCAATATGCGGATCCTTTTCACGCACATCATGCCGAATGCGATCCAGCCGCTGATCGTCCAGGCGTCGCTCGGAATGGCTGGCGCGGTTTTGTCGGAGGCCTCGCTTTCCTTTCTCGGCCTCGGGATACCGCCGCCTGCACCGAGTTGGGGTACGATGATCGAAGAGGCAAGGCAATACTTTGCCGCAACGCCGCATGTGCTCTTTTTCCCCGGGGCGGCAATAGCCCTAACGGTGCTTGCCTTCAACTTCATCGGCGACGGCCTGCGCGAATATCTTGATCCCAAACAAAGGACCCGCTGACCGATGAACATTCAGCCGACAAGGATCTTTCCGCTTGGCGACGGCGCGATCACGGTCGAATTCGGGAACGAGCTTTCGATCGCATTAAATGATGCCGCTATCTGCCTCGCGAAATATCTTTCTGAATATCCGTTTCCCGGCCTGATCGAGGCAGTTCCGGCAATGGCTTCTGTCGCGGT
>JADYZI010000273.1 GCA_020853255.1 Acidobacteriota bacterium | reverse complement strand
TGCCGCCCAACGGAACAGCGGGTTTCGACCGCTCGCGGGTCAGAGGGAACAGGCGCGAACCTGCACCTCCGCCAAGAATAACCGCAACGACATTCTGGTTATGACTCATCACGATCAGACCTTCCAGATATTAGGATTATGGGAACAACCACAGCATAGCCCTAATGGTGAGGGGTTTCAAGCCAATTATTTGGGAATAGAGCATTTAACCAGCGCCCCACTCCAAACCGGCATCTCGGCTCTGGCCTGAACGGCCGGACAAACAGCGCCCGTGAAACCGCCTTGTCCGTGGTAAATCGGTGCTTCGATCGATTTTCCGGAACGTGTACCATGCAAAATAACGTACTATTGTGTTAGCGTTGGTGTTCACTTGAGATCGATCCGCTCGCTATGTGGTACTGGACAAAAGTTCTTTTCCTCATCTTCCTAGGGGCCATCCTCGTGTGGTTCTTGTATGAGTTCGTTACCTTTCCCAACATTTCAAGCCTCAGGACCGAGAATCCGGTTACAACCTCGATGATCGAACATCGCCTTTCCGAAGCTCGCGAAGAGGGCCGCGAGCCGCGAAAATTCATGATCTGGACGCCGATCGAACAGATCTCACCAAATCTTCAAAAAGCAGTGCTTGCCGGTGAGGACGCCCGCTTCTTCGAGCATAACGGTTTTGATTGGGATGCAATAAACAAGGCATGGGACGAGGCGGTCAAGGAAGGCGAGAAAGAGGCAAAGGCGGAAGGCGATTATGATCCGAATGATTGGATACCGCCGATGCCAAGTTTCAAACGCGGTGCCTCGACCGTAACACAGCAGTTGGCAAAAAACCTGTACTTGTCCGAAGACCGCAATTTCCTTCGCAAAGGCCGCGAGGCGGTTTACACCTACTTTCTCGAACGCGAGTTGTCAAAGAAGCGCATTCTTGAGATCTACTTGAATGTGATCGAATGGGGCGACGGCATTTACGGCGCTGAGGCCGCTTCGCGTAATTATTTCAAAAAATCAGCCTCGAACCTCACCCGCGAAGAAGCCGCATTCCTCGCGGCAATGATCCCAAGCCCGTTAAACGTCTTTAACCCGCAAAAAAACCGAAAACGCGTCGTCCGCCGACAGCGTGCGATCTTGCGGGGCATGAACAGCATCACGCTGAAATATTGATGTTCAGCACGCTATTCGAGCGTAACACTTTAGGTAAAGGTAAACAGCTTCAGTGTCAGAACGAGGTAACCTGAGTCTTTGACGGGAGTGGTGAAACTTCGCGGGATGAAACCGTGATCACAATATTGTGGCTTTCCGGCACGTCGAGAAACATCTCTTCGAGATCCGGTGCAAGCGAACGCTCTTCTGCTCCTTGTGTATCGGGTTCGATCAGTGCAAGCCGCCGTAACAGATCGTATAGGTGACGGCTTCCCGCCCCGAACGCCCCCGCCTCGTCCGGCGTGATCAATCGGACCTCCGCGTCGGCTCTGAGCAAATGGGCAGCGAGTGCGGCTGTTTGGTTGACAGCCTGTTCGAATGCCTCGGACGCGTTAATATCCTGGCCGGCGTTTTCCGCTTCGATCTTCTGGCGAAGGGTCATGTTCCTGTCCGTGGCCTCGATCCGTGTGTCGAAGTAGATCGTTACCTTTCGCTCGTCCTCGGCGGCAAATTCGCGTACCATAAGCGATCGCGAGCGTGCCGTGGCCTTCCAGTCAATGCGGCGAAGGTCGTCATTCGGCTGATACTCCCGCATCGAAAGCAGGTCCTGGCCGGAACCGCGTTTGCTTGTTGCGGCCTTCCCCGTGTCAAGCGAAGCTGCCGCTGCCTCAAAGCTCACATCATCGATCCGCGGAAATACGATGAGTTCGGTCTCCCGTGCCGCCAATCGCTTTCGATGGCGAAAGAAGCCGAACGGAAAACGGGTTGAAAGTTCAAAGTCTTTGATGAGAAATCGCCCGCGTCGGGTAAAAATATGCGTGTCCTTGTTCTCGACCGATCCGTGTCGCGGTATGTGGACGAAGTAGCTTAGCGTCCTGCGCACGATCGGCGGGCGGGCCAGCCTCGCCGCCAGGCGGTCCGGCAGGATACGTTTCAGATCGTCCAGGATCGAAGATCGTTCGTGTTCGCGGCCCCGCACCTCGGCGACGACCGAATAGCTTGGGAAGAAGCGCTTGCGGTTATCGATGGTGACAAGGATCGGCGTCTCTTCTCCGGCAAAGATGATCTCGGGGAAACGCATCTTCACATCAAGCCTCTTCAAACAAAGGCTGCCGGCAAAAAACGCAACAACGAGTGACGCTGCCAAGAACGAAAGCACTAGAAAAAGTAGATTATTCCCGCTGTTCCATGCCGAAAACCCGACGATCATCACCAACCCCAGCATGATCGCACCGCCGACAGTGAACTCGAACGGCAAGTTCAATTGCGATGCCTCCTTACTTGCGTTCCGGGCGAGCGGCGGCACCACAAAGATCAGGATCAGCAGAACGAAAATAAGCGAAACCCCGGCCAAAATTCCCGCCAGCCGTGTGTTCCCCTTCAAATGGGCCGAATATGTCAAAGCTGATAGCCCAATGCCGCCGAATACGACAAGTAGCCCGAGAACCGCGTTGCGAATATCCCGCAGGCTGAAGAGTTGTGTAAAATTTCGGAAATTCATTCGTGCTTCAGGTCGCGGCGGTGGAACAAAGAACCCGCCGCAGCGCAAACCCTCAAAATACGTTCCAACTCAATATTATGATGTTTCGTCAAGTCGGGTATAATGCCCCAGACACAACCTTGTTATCCTGACCACACAACACATTATGAGAGATCCCGCACGGAAGAAAACGAATCGGGACGCGATCCTGGATGCGACCGATCAATTGCTGGCCCAGTCCGGTTACAAGAAAATGACGATCGAAGACCTTGCTCTCGAAGTAGGGATCGGCAAGGGCAGTGTTTATCTGCATTTCGAGAGCAAGGAAGATATTGCGCTATCGCATATCGATCGGATCATCGCCAAACTGATCTTGAATCTCTGGGAGATCGTCCGGGGCGAAGGTTCGCCGGAACAGCGCCTCCGCGCAATGCTGCTGGAGCGTGTTTTGTACCGATACGACCGTGTCCAGCATTATTCACTAAGCCTGGATGAGATGCTGAAGCAGCTTCGGCCACGATTGCTTGAACGACGTAAGAAGTACTTTGAAAATGAGGCAAAGGTCTTTGCTGAGGTCCTCAGCGAAGGCGAGGCGGACGGCAGCCTTGATGCAAAGGACCCGATGGAGACCGCCCGCTCCCTGCTCGACGCCACTAATGCGTTTCTTCCGTACAGCTTGAGCGCGTCGGAACTAGGCTGCCGCGATGACGTCGAGAGAAAGACCAAACTCATTGCTGATCTTTTGCTGAAAGGCCTGTGTAAACGGAACTGATCTGGTCGGCGAGCGGAACTTGGAAACCCTGACCAGCCACATGTCACCGCTTCCAATAATTCCTGATCTTCAGGTCCAGCATCGGAAAGGCGCAGTATTCAACGTTTCGGCCCGATTCGCGGAGCTTTTGGACCATGGGGATAGCAGCGTCCGCGTTTCGCGTATGAACGATGATAGTTGCGGCGCGCTGCAATTCAGGTTTCTGATTCAGCCACTCAGCGATCGCATAGCCGGTGTTTGAAAAATCATCATGGTCGTTGGATTCGTAATGATGAGGCAGCAGGTCATGGTCCAGGAAAATAGCGTCGAATTTGCCATCGGCCAGCAATTCCTTTGCCTCCTCAACCGTTTCGGCGATCACAAGGTCGTCTCCGTTGAACCGCTTCTCGAACCACGCATGGCGTCGATAGTCATCGTCAAGCAGGAAAACCGAGATCGGCGTCCTTTCAGCCGATACGTCGGCAAGCCCCAATTTTATCAACAGACTTCGAAACACACCCATAGAAACTTCTAACGGAAGTTCGAATATAGCACACTGTTATCCGGCGAAGATAACCAGGGGCTCCGGCATTTTAATGGCCAGCTATACAGCATTTACCTGAATTGAATGGGGTGATATAATCCCGTTTCAAAGCCGCACGAACAACCTGACGAAAGAATTCGCGATGCCGAAACAAAAACTTATAAAGCACAACCTGCGGGCCGTCCCGACGGAGCACGATCAGCCCGAAGGCCGGATCGTGCTCGATCAACCGGAATCCGATGTCTGTACCAAATGTTATGGATCGGGTATGGAAGTGGTCGCCGGAAAAGGTGCCCGGATCTGTGAGTGCCGGCAGCGTGACGCCCACTCGATCAGGCTGGCAAAGGCCCGGATTCCAAAACGGTATGAGAAGTGCCATTTCAATTCTTACCAAAACACGTCCAACGAATCGCAAAAGCGGGCCCGAACCGCATGCTTTGAGTTCGCCAGCAAATATCCGGCTGTTGACCATGGCATCCTGCTCACTGGCCCTGTCGGCGTCGGCAAGACGCATCTTGCGGTTTCGATCATAAATGGATTGATGGAACGCGGCTTTCCTTGCCTTTTCTACGAATTCGGCTCACTTCTGAAAGAGATTCAGGATTCATACAATCCGAATACACGAACTTCTGAATCCGGCATTCTTTCACCGGTCCTGAACGCTGATGTGCTTGTCCTCGATGAACTCGGCTCGGCAAAACCGACCGACTGGGTTCGGGACACGATGTATCACGTCATCAACAGCCGATATAACGATCGAAAGTTTACTATCTTTACTACTAATTATCCTGACGAACGGCCGGCGGAAGGACGTGAAACGCTGGAGGACCGCATCGGCGTTCGTGCCCGTTCGCGAATGTTCGAAATGTGCCGGACAATTCGCCTTGATGGCGACGATTATCGGCGAAATTTCGACGGGCCGAGACTGCGCCGCTGAATCCAGCCCAATAGTCGTCAAAATTTGCACAACCTTACTTCTCAGAGCGGTTAGGTATGCTATACTCGCGGGCAAATAACAGCTTCAACAGGGCTGAGATCCAAACTGAGGTAAAGCATATGCGTTTCTGGAAGCCGATCGTATTGATCTTGACGTTTCTTGCCCTCACGTCCCTGTGTCTGTCGCAGACACAGGCCGCCGCCGATCCTGACAAGGAGCAAGCCCAAAAGGAACTTAACGAGCGAATCGTTCAGTCCCTCGACCAGATCATCAGTGATGCCTCGCTGCTTCAACTTCCCCAAAATCGGGCTCTTGTGTATGCAATGGCTGGAGATCTTTATTGGAAATTTGACGAAAAAAGGTCGCGAGACCTTTTCCGGTCCGCGGCAGGTGAGATACTCGCTTATAACACTGACGCCGAGCGTGAAAAGCGCGAGAGCACGGATCCGTACGCGCGGATTCTTGATGCTCCCGACCTGCGGATGATCACACTTCCGCTTGTAGCCAAACGCGATGCGGAACTAGCCATCCAGATGCTCGTGCAGACGCGCCCGGCCGCCGTTACTGAAGCGATGCTGAAAGCAAACGCCCCCGATGCCCCGGCCGGAAATATGATCAGTTATAATCCCGAAGATCAGATGGTGCGGGCCGAACTCGAGATGGAACAGCGTTTTGTCCTTCTCGCCGCTGATGCAAACCCGGACCGGGCCATCGCTTTGATCAAGGATAGCCTTGCCAAAGGTATTTCAAACAATTTGCTTCAATTGCTGCAGAAACTTCACACAAAGGATGAAAAAAAGGCGGCCGAACTGGGCGGCGATGTCATCCGCCGATTTCTTGACACTGATCTTGCACGCAAAAATGACCAGCTGAGCATCGTGATCAATTATCTGGCATTCATGACCCGGGCAGACGCCAGATCCGCCGAATCGGACCCAAAAAAGAAGGCTTTCCGCTTCACCGACGCCCAGGCAAAGGACCTTGCCAACAAGGTCGTGGACACATTCATGCAGCCGGGCAACTCAGTTTCAGTTTCAAGCTATATCTCACGTGCGATGCCGTATCTTGAAAAGATCGTGCCGGAAAAGGTTTCCACGCTCAGGCAAAAACAGGCAAGCAGCCAAAGAAATACCCCCAGCGAACTTCGCAATGTACAGCGAATGGAAAGGCTGTACGATCCCAAAACTACACCTGAACAGATCCTGGCAGAGATCGCGAAACTTCCAAATTCACCTGTGAGGATCAATGCATATCAGGCCCTGACCACGAAGATATCGCAGATCACCGATGACGCCCGGGCAAAACGGCTTATCGACCAGATCGCAGACGATGGTGCACGTACGCGTGCTCAGGAACAGTTTGATACGGCCCGCATAAACCGGACCGCCGCGGCCGGAAAACTCGACGATGCCCGGAAAATGATCGGTACGCTTACCAATAAGCTAACGCAAATACAAAAACTCGTTTCGCTTGCCCAGCAGTACTATCAGAAAGGTACGGAAAAGGATATTGAGGCCGCGAGCGATCTTATGAAAAATGCGAGATCGTTGATCAATGAAACACCGGAGGATGAAGATGATCTCGCGGGCCTGATGGAGGTCATTCGGGGCTACGCAACCATTGAACCTGACTCTGCGTTCCGCCTTTTCGAACCGATGGTCGACCAGATGAACGAGATCATCTATGCTTCCGCCGTACTAAGCAGGTACAACAAGCGAAATCGATCGTTCAAACGAGGAGAGTTGATATTGCGGCCAGAACGCGGAAACCCGGAAATACTTCTTTTCAGGTATCTTGACCAGATCCAGCTTCTCGGCAAAGCCGACCTTGCCCGGGCCAGTTCGCTTGCAGACCGGTTTCAACGGCCTGACGCTCGAATTCTCGTAAAGCTTCAAGCGATCAATGGGGCCATTCGTGAAGATAAGAAGCCGGTGGGACAGGGCCCGGTGCAAAGATAACCTACTTTTTGTCGGCTTTAACAGAACGGGCGAAAGGCGTTTATTCAAATCCGTGATCGAGCTCTCCGTCTTGTGGATCCTGACGTCTGACCTGCATCAAAATATCTCTCATTTTCACGCCATTTAATTTTGTTGTGCAATGCATAACAAAGTTCTTCCCTTTTCTCTCAGGAAAGGCTATAATCTTGTTGGCAGTTCGCTCGCCCCGTTACCTTTTACACCCCGATCTTCTAAATATGCCCGCTACTATCCCGCTTCTACAGGAAGGCCGCTACACTCTGGAACAAGAATTCCCGTACGTGGAAAATTGTTTTCTGTTTCAGGCACACGACACGCAGAAAGATGATGCAGTAACGATCGTAGAGGTACCGCTTTCGCACACAAAAGGCGGCTCAAACCAAACCGATCAGTTTACGGAACAGGCCGAAAGGCTTGTCCTGTTCCGACACAATTCCGTTGTTTCGGTCCGCAGTTATTTCTCCGAGGGGGGCCGAAACTATCTGGTTTTGGACCCGATTGACGGAGTTGACCTTGGAACTGTTCTCGGTGATCAGACCAGGACGATCACAATAGCCGACATGGCTGGATGGGCGGACAATGTACTCGATGCGTTGAACCTGATGCATCAGTCCCGTCCGCCTATGGCCTTTAGCAACCTAAGGCCCGAGAACATTTTTCTTCGAGCGGACGGCACTGCCGCTCTGCTTCCAGCAGGAATGCTGTACCGAAGCAGCAGGACGCCGGGATCATCGGCCGGTGTTTCCGCCGGCAATTCGCCGATCGCATTCTCACCGCTTGAACAGATATGGAGCGGCCTGGATGCTGCATCGCAAAAAGTGATCATCAGCAAATATGACGAAGCGTCCGAACGGACCTTGAAGCAAGGCCTGGATGCACGGAGTGACCTTTTTTCCCTTGGGGCAACGCTCTACAAACTTATGACCGGCAGAACGCCGGCCGATGCCCTCGAACGCTCGATCGAGATGATCGAAGGCAATCCTGATCCGCTCGTATCGCCGAACAAGGTCGATGCAGCAATACCTTTCGAGATCTCCGATGTGATCATGAAGGCCATGGAGATCAGGCGCGAATACCGCTTTGATTCGGCGGCGATCATGCGGCAGGTCTTAAAAACCGCGCTGGTCCGTGTCAGGGAACGCGAGGCGGAAGAATCTCTTGTAAAGACCGTCGAGGGACACGATGTAAGCGGCGTTCTGCAAAACGCGCCCGCAAAACCGGCACCGGCGGTCGTAAAGAAACCTGAAGCTCCTAAGGTTGAACAGCCACCTGTTGTTCAAAAGCCTATCGCTGAGGCCAAACCTGCTGAACCAGCTCAACCGGCCCGAAAGACCGAAACATTTACCCTTGCCGATCTCGACGACGACCTGCTAGGCCTGCTATCGCCAAGCCAGCACATATCTGAATCGCGGCAAACAATTACCGTCGAGGCTCCTAAAGCAGCAGAACCACCAAAGCTGGAAACGGTACCAGTTATTGTAGATCCGGTTGAACCAGTTAGCACGGCAAGTGAGCCTGTCGAACCAGAGCCCGTCGAGCAACTGCCGGTCGAATCGGAGCAGGTTGAGCCTGTACAGTTCGAGCCTGAGCCCGTTGAAGATCAGCCCGTCGTGACAGCGGCAACCGAGCAGGAAGTACCCGTGGCTGCCACTCCGGTTAAGCCCGTGCTTACTGAATCGCCCCAAGAACCCGAGGCGAGCCATGCCGCGGAGGCCGAAGTCCCGGCGGAAGAGACAGAAACTGTGCCTGCCGAAAAAGTTCTGACCGCCGCAGCTAGCTACTATCATGGCGGCAGTGAAGCCCCGGCGGGACAAAAAGCTTCGGGCGGCATTGGATTGCCGGCCATTGCGGCGGCCGCGGCCGTCCTGGTCATCGCCGCGGTAGGAGCCTGGTACTTTTTAGGTTCAGGTCCTACTCCGGCCTCGGTCGCTGAGCCGCCGGCCGCGACCCAAACCGCTCCGCCGGTCGAAGCTCCAGTGCAAAATCTTCAGTCCACCGAACCCTCGTCAGCCGAAACTACTCTTCCCCAGTCCGTCTCAGAACAGCCTCCAACCACTGAGCCGTCGGCGGTCAAACCGGTGACCGAAACCGGCGAAGCTCCAAACGCGGCCTCCGTGGTCACGCCGAAAACTAAAAAACCCGCCCCGACACAGGCCAGAACCCCGGCCCCGAAGAAGGCCGTCACTGTTGACGATCTCATCAACGACAACTAGACCCAACCGAATACCGCTATGAACTCTCTCTATAAACCCCGAAAACGCGGCCTCCGCATCTTTCAGATACTATTTGCGTCAGCATTCATCATCTTTACGATAGGTGTATCGGCACAGCAGCCTGAACTAACACTGGCTGACATTCTGATCGGCCTCCGATCGAAGAAGGTGACGCTTGACGAGCGC
>JADYZI010000272.1 GCA_020853255.1 Acidobacteriota bacterium | reverse complement strand
TGTTGCCGGGAATGAAAGAACGCGGATGGGGCAGGATCTTGAACATTACGTCGATCGCCGCAAAACAGCCGGTCGACAACCTGATGCTATCGAACAGCATTCGGGCCGCTGTAACTGGTTTTGCTAAAACGCTTTCTAACGAGGTTGCCGCCCACGGCGTAACTGTGAACAATATCCTGCCGGGCTACACCGCCACTGACCGCGTTGAGGCCCTTGCACGAACGCTTTCCGAAAAACAAAACTCCGATGCCGGAGCGGTTAAGGCCGGATGGCAATCAGAGATACCAATGCGTCGCCTCGGCCGGCCGGATGAATTCGCTGCACTTGCTACGTTTCTCGTTTCAGAACGCGCTGGATATATAACCGGCACTTCGATCCCCGTGGACGGCGGCTGGGTTCGTTCGTTGATCTAACGTAGGTCAGGCGGGTGCTTTGCCGTCCTACCGCCCTTCGCCGGTAGAGTTAACATTATCAAGGAAGGCTTCGTAATCGCCGCGAGCGGCATCAATAATGCGGTATGAGTCTACTCGGCCATACGAATACGGAATTTCACATACATTCGCTGCGTCCGGCAGGTTCTTGTACGTAAGAAAATAATGCTCGAATCGTTCAAGGATCCCTTTTGGCAATTCAGCTATTTCATGATACTGCTCAAATACCTTGTCGCCCTTTAGGATCGCGACGATCTTGTCGTCGGCCTCGCCGTTGTCAATAAGGCAAAATCCGCCGATGGGACGGGCCTTGAGGATAATGTCGCCGCGCGGGATGTGATGTTCACTCAGGACAAGAATGTCTAGCGGATCACCATCGCCGCGGGCTATCGGAATATTGGTCTTGCGTCGGGCAAGAGATGCGACGCCTTCATCGCAGTACGTTCGCGGGATAAACCCATAGTTTGCGGGAACGACATTGGAGTACTGCTGCGGCCGATCTATCTTAAGATATCCGGTTTCCTTATCTACCTCATATTTCACAGTGTCGCGCGGAACGATCTCAATAAATACCGTCACTTCCTCTGGGGCATCGAGGCCGATCGGGACGCCATGCCAAGGGTGGGCTTTGTTGGTTCGTACCATACACATTATTATTGTCGCGGCGATATCAAATGTCGAACGCTGTAACAACTGAAAGACAACCGGGAGCTTTGATCGTTCGATTTACGCGGCCCGAGGGCCGAAATCCATTGTCGCTTTCGGTCCTTTCAGAGCTTGAAACCATCCTCGATAGTATTTGGGTGCTTCCAAAGCTGATCTTTACAGGGTCGGATGGCGTTTTTGCATCAGGTGCGGACCTTCGTGAAGTAGCCCGGCTTTCGTCCGATGAGGCCGCCGCTTTTGCCTGTCGCGGGCAGGTTCTGATGGAGCGCATTGCTAAACTTAGCGTGTTGACGATAGCAGCGATTAACGGCCCATGTTTTGGTGGAGCTCTTGATCTTGCCCTGGTTTGCGATCGCCGCGTGGCCGCCCCTGACGCCAAGTTCTGTCACCCGGGGACCGGGCTGGGCATTATCACAGGTTGGGGCGGAACACAGCGTTTACCTCGGATCGTCGGCGAGGCCAAGGCGTTGGAGATGTTGTTCACGGCCGAACCTATCGACGCGGATGAAGCGAAACGGATCGGGCTGATCGACACCATAGCCGCCGACCCGCTTCATGCCGCGCTCAATTTTTAACCGCACCTTTTACCTCAACATCGGGTCTTGTAAAATTGTCATAGCTAAACATGATCGAAATTTCTTTCCTTGCTGCTTCGCCGTTTCGCGGTTTGCGAAACTGGGTAAAGATGAACCGTTTCGGCGTTAGGATCGAGAATGGGCTTTCTTGATATACAAGCACCGTTTCTACCGCGATCGCCTGGGTTGATTTCCCCGGGGCCTGGAGAAAGACGCATCTTTCTTCTTTGCGGGCCTGAAAGGTTTCCTGGTCGATCCAGAATTTGCCAGCTACCCTTGCGGCGAAGCCCTCCGGAACATCGATGTCATAGACCAGTTCGGGCCTACCGTCGTTCACCATGAGCTTTGGGTCCATCGAGATATACCGTGTATCGAGAACTTGTTCATACGCGAGCAAATAGACCGGTCGGCCGTCCAAATGTTCCGTTGCGTTAACCGTAAATTTGAATGAAGGCCGGATGTTGTCCGCGAGCACCGCCGCCTGAAAAAGCGTCAACCCATTGATCGAGACCGACCCGTCAAAACGCGAGCCCTCTTTTTCGATGCGTTCCCATTCTCGTGCCGACCCGCCGCGTTCGGCGATCTCGGTGAAAAACTCTTCGGCGCGTTTATCGGCTTTTTCGACCGGCTTTCCATCGACCGAGACAACGTTTCGAAACTCGCCGATTCGTCCCGTCAACGGCGATTGGTAAACGATGAATGTAGAAACAATGGCCCGTGTCGATCTGACACGGTTGCTTTTATCGAACTCTTCGTACGTCTTGGTTTCCCGCGACAGAAGGTCCTTGAACTCGTCAATGTATTGTGCACGTTGCTGCGCAGCCTTTGCGGCGATCTCGTCCGCGCTAAGTGCCGACGGAGTCTGTCCGTTGATAGAGATCGCGGGCAGAACAGACACGACAAGTCCTCCAATAATGGCCTTCAGAGCCCGATATGCAAGAACGTTTGTAAAAATATTCATCCCACCCCAAAGAAAACTTACCTCGATATTGTATCATCCACCTTTATGGCCAAAGTAGATATTTGGGATTGTATATCGACGGAACAGGTTGCAGACTGCCGCGTTTTTCGCGTTAGACGAGATCATTGCGACCGGAATGGAAGCGGAGAGACAAGCGATTTCTTTGTTATTGAATCACCGGACTGGGTGAACGTAATTCCGCTGACCAATGACGGCGATGTGGTCATGATCGAGCAGTTCAGACAGGGGACCCGCGAAGTGACGCTTGAACTTCCGGGTGGAATGATCGATCCCGGCGAAACTCCCGAGGCAGCGGCGCGCCGCGAACTTCGTGAGGAAACCGGTTATTCATCGGATGATTGGATACTGATCGGCGCGTCGAGGCCGAATCCGGCGCTTCAGAGCAATACGATGTACCATTTCCTGGCTCGGAGTTGCAAAAAGACCAGCGATACCTCGCTCGACGAAAACGAAAGCATACTGACAAAGACCGTTGCGGAAGCTGACGTGCGGCGATTGATCGCGGACGGCGTCGTGACGCATTCGTTGGTTGTTGCGGCATTCTTATATCTTCAATTGCTCGAACAGACATCCGCAACCGGCCCTTTGCGGCCGCTGTCGGCTTGCCCGTAAGGCGGTTTCGGCATTATCCTGAACGCACCAGATCTTCCTATGAAAGTTCAACTTGTAAGGCTCGCCCACGCCCGTTCGGGTGATAAGGGCGATACCGCAAACGTCGGAATTATTGCGTTCAAGAACGAATTATATCCGGCGCTTGTACGTGAAGTGACAGCCGAAGCTGTAAAAAAACACTTTGGCCCGATGGTCCATGGCGAGGTCGAGCGCTTTGAATTGCCAAATCTCAATGCGCTCAATTTCCTGCTCCACGGCTCGCTTGGCGGCGGAGGCACCCTGAGCTTGATGACCGATGCCCAAGGGAAAACGTTCTCAACAGCTCTTTTGCGGATGTTCATCGATGTGACCGACGAAGAGGCGCGTGTCGCGGATCTCGAACCGGCCGCTGCCGCCTAGGCTCGAACTAACAGATTTTCGTGATTTGCGTTGGCGTGATCTCCGGTACCGCCAGTGAGAGAATAGCTTTGCTTTTGGAGGTATAAGTTCCGTGAAAACATTTGCCCGTCGTATTTTGGCGCTTGCGGCTTTGCTTCAGATCACGCTGGCTCCGCTGCCAGCTCAATCAAATGCCGCGCTTCTTGGATTTTCAACAGAGAATTCGGCCCGACAGCGTTCGGTCGAGGCACGATTTGATTCGGCCCTATCAGCTGCAAATTTGCGTGAGTGGATGAAGCGCCTTAGCGCTCGCCCACATCATTTGGGATCTGCATATAACAAAGAGAATGCGGATTTTATAGCTGCGCAGTTCAAGACGTGGGGTTATGAAACCAGGCTCGAGCGGTTTGACGTACTTTTCCCAACGCCCAAGTCCCGTTTGGTAGAAATGACCGCGCCCGAGCGGTTCACGTTAAAGCTCAATGAGCCTGCCGTTGACGGCGACGCGACTTCGGGGCAGCAGACGGAGCAGTTGCCGAGCTATAACGCCTATTCAATTGACGGTGATGTCACCGGGCCGCTGGTCTATGTAAACTACGGTGTTCCGGCCGATTATGAAGAACTTGAGAAACGAGGCGTCGACGTAAAAGGGAAGATCGTTATCGCCCGTTACGGCGGTTCATGGCGTGGCATTAAACCCAAGGTCGCCGCTGAACACGGCGCGATCGGATGCATAATTTACTCCGACCCGCGGAACGACGGATATTATCAGGGCGACGTATATCCAAAGGGTGCATACCGAAACGCTGACGGCGTGCAACGCGGATCGGTGATGGATATGCCGCTGTTTCCGGGCGATCCGCTGACCAAGGGCATTGGCGCTGTTGCGGACGCTCGACGAATTCCTATCAAAGATGCGCCGACACTGACAAAGATCCCGGTGCTGCCTATCTCGTATGGCGACGCTCTTCCGCTGCTTCGAAATCTTAATGGAGCCGTTGTCCCGGAGAGCTGGCGCGGGGCACTTCCGATCACCTACCATTTTGGCGGAAACACACCGACGGTCCGCATCAAGCTTGAGTTCAATTGGGACATCAAACCGATCTACAACGTAATAGCGACGATGCGCGGAGCTGAGCGTCCGGACCAATGGATAATCCGCGGTAATCACCGAGATGCATGGGTGAATGGTGCTGAGGATCCGATCAGCGGGCTTGTCGCCCTGATGGAGGAGGCCCGGTCGATAGGCGAACTGGCCAAGTCAGGCTGGCGCCCAAAACGAACGATAGTTTATGCGGCATGGGACGGTGAAGAAGAAGGCCTTCTGGGTTCGACGGAATGGGCCGAACAACATGCCGCTGAACTTTCGGACAAAGCAGTCGCCTACATCAATACGGATTCGAATGGCCGCGGCTTTCTCGGCATTGGCGGCTCGCATACGCTTGAAAAATTCATCAATCAGGTCGGCCGTGATGTTCCTGATCCGCAGACAAAACTGAGTGTGTGGGAACGGGCACGAGCAAATCAGATAGTGAACGGCTCGCCCACAGCCCGCAGCGAAGCGATGAATCGCGGCGATCTGCGCATATTTCCGCTCGGTTCCGGTTCAGATTACACTCCGTTTCTTCAACATCTCGGCATCGCTTCACTTAACATCGGCTTCGGCGGCGAGAGCGGCGGTGGTTCGTATCACTCCGTCTACGATTCGTTCGACCATTACACGCGATTCGGTGATCCAGATTTTGCGTATGGAATAGCGTTAGCAAAGGTGTGCGGCCGGACAACATTGCGTCTTGCCGACTCTGATACGGTACCGTTCGAATTTTCGAATTTTGCGGAGACTGTTGGGCAGTATGCGAATGAAGTAACGCGGCTTGCCGACACAATGCGCGACGAGA
>JADYZI010000271.1 GCA_020853255.1 Acidobacteriota bacterium | reverse complement strand
TGATAAACGCCGTCAGTCGGCACCAGCAGTTCGGTATAACGCAGCTCGATCTCAACATCATCGTTCGGCATCATATTGGCCAGCTTCATCGAGAAAACATTCGGCCTGTTCTCTTCAAGCAATGAGGTGCTCTTGCCTTCTTTCTTTGCCTGCTCAAATTCCTGCTTCGCCGCCTCGCGTTGTTTTATTTTTGCGACGATCAGCTGGTTCCCGATACGCATCCGCATCGAATAGACTGCTGCCCGGGTCGAAGCCGGGAACAAGTAGGTCGCGTTTATCGGCCTTGTCCCCTCGTTGCGATATGTTTGAACGACTGTCACATCAGCGATAACTCCCGAAACCGCAATGTTGACCTTGGTGCCCTTCAACGGCAGCCGGTCAATGGCCTGGTCGCCTTGTACAAAAAAATACGGCGATTCCGTTTTGTCCGCATACTGCCGTTCCTGTCCAACAACAAACCCGCCAAAAATAAATAGGCAAGCGCAATAAAGAATTCCTTTGCCAAATAATGTCATAAAGTTTGTTCCCCGTAACATTGGCCAAGCTTATGACATCTAAATGAACGCCGAAACGTTTACATCCACACCATCAAACAGTAGAAGCCACACCCGTCCGGCGTGTATTTCGCAGATTGGATCACCGGAGCCGGCGATTTCGTGCGTACCCCGTTGCTGATCTAAAATAAAGAAATGTTCCGAAGGATATATCTCGACAACAGCGCCACAACGCCGGTGGATCCGGATGTGCTGGCCGCGATGATACCGTATCTGACCGAAAAGTTTGGCAACGCATCAAGCATCCATTTCTTTGGCCAGGAAACCAAAGCGGCCGTCGATAAGGCGAGGCATCAGGTCGCCGCGTTGATCAACGCTCGGCCGAACGAGATCGTATTTACATCCGGTGGGACCGAAGCCAATAATCTTGCTGTTCGCGGACTGGTGTCGCGAAACCGCACAACAGGGCCGCCGCATATCGTCACATCATCCATCGAGCATCCATCGGTCAAAAATGTTTGCGAAGACCTTGAAAGACAGGGCTTTGCGGTTACCTATTTGCCGGTTTACGATAACGGCATTGTGAAGATCGAAGATGTTCGAGCGGCGATTCGCGAGGAGACGATACTTGTCTCGGTGATGGTCGTAAATAATGAGATAGGTACGATACAGCCGGTGCAGGAAATAGGAAAACTTGTCCGCGAGCTACGGGCCGGTAGAAGAAAGATATGGTTTCATACCGACGCCGTTCAGGCGGCTGGAAAGATCGCCGTCGATGTCGAAGAGATCGGCTGCGATCTGCTTTCGACGTCGGCCCATAAGATCAATGCACCAAAGGGCATCGGAGCTTTATACGTCAGACGCGGCGTACGCCTGCATCCGCAGAACATCGGCGGCCGCCAGGAACGGGGCGTTCGCGGCGGAACAGAACCGGTGCCGCTTATCGTTGCTTTTGGTGCGGCGTGCGAGATCGCCGGTAGGAGGTTCGGAGAAGAGTCGGTTCGTTTGGGCGGCCTTCGTGACCGGTTGGAGCGTTCGGTACTGGAAAATATCCCGGGCTCACTTCTCAACGGCGATCCGGCCCAAAGGCTGCCGAATATTTCCAACATCTCATTTCGCGGAATAGAAGGCGAGGGGCTTTTGATCAATCTGGATATGCAGGGAATTGCGGTCTCGACCGGCTCTGCTTGTTCGTCAGGGTCGCTCGAACCCTCGCCAGTCATCCGCGCCCTCGGCCGCGAGGATGAACTCGCCCGTGGGGCGATCCGATTCAGTTTTGGAATGGCGAATACCGAAGAGGAGGTCGACCGGGTCCTCGATGTGCTTCCGAGATCGATCAATGCCCTCCGAGTGCTCTCACCAGCGCGTTCTGAAGAAAACGCGATCGGTTGAAGTGTTAAAACAAAAAAGGCCCGCCGAACGATCCGGCGGGCTTGAGGTCCAAGGACGACAATCTACCCAAGGTTTTTTCAACTTCGTTGGACTTTGTCCAAGCCCTCTCGGAGGAAGCCACTCGGCTCACTGAAGAGAAGCGAGATACGTGTACTAGTCGCTGATGAGCATGCCGTCGCGGCAGGTTCCGCCGTCCGCTGCGACTACGTTACCTACGATGATGCCGCCTGCGAAGTTGCCGACGATGATCCCACCAAGAGCGGCGACAACGTTGCCGACGATGATCCCGTCACGGTTGCCAACGATGATCCCACCGTCTCCCGTGCAGGGCGTTCCGGTAGCGTTGCCGACGATGATCCCGTCACGATTGCCGACGATGATGCCGTCACGATTGCCGACAATGATGCCGTCACCGGCGAAAACTGTGCTGACGCTGAGGGTTGCGACTACGAGGATGGCTGCGACGATGTTTTTGATGTTTTTCATTTTTCTTCTCCAGATTTCAGTTTTGATTTGAAGCCTTTCGCTTCCTTCCGGCATTCACTATTACAACCGCCGTGCCACAAAACACATGAGCCAACCCGAACGCCGTAAATGCTGTCTATGAACAACTTAGCAAGGCACATCCTGTTGTTTCGTTAGGAATGGGTACTTATCAACAAAGTGTATATTTCGTTAACACATTATAGCCCGCGATCATCTAATCCTATTATTTGCTTAACTTAGAGACCTGTATAGGAAATATACATCGTAAATCTGGTTAGTTGGTATCCACCCGGCAATCATCAACCGATTTTTTTACTGGTATTTTCGACCTCACCAATGTTAAACTTTGTTTGGCGACCGGACCTCCCTCACTTGCATTGCAACCAACCGCGCTGAATGTCTACAGAAGTTATCGACGAACGACAGGTTCTTAACCGGCAACGGTCCCATAACGCTTTCAAAGGGTTGGTGATCGTCTTCGGTGCGCTTGCGTTCGTTTATGCTATTGTCAACCTTCCGCGCGAGGCTATAACTGCAGGGTCGCTTTCGCTTCTTTTCTTCTCGATACTGGTTGCCCCGCGGATGACGCTCCGGCTGCCGCGAAGCAATTTTGCTATCAGCTTTGCTGATTCGCTTATTCTGCTCGCCTTTCTGCTGTATGGCGGCGAGGCCGCGATCATTGTTGCGGCCCTTGAAATGTTATCCAGCTGTCTTTATCTTCGGCGTTCCGGATTCAGACTTGATAACGTAATGACCGCGTGGAATGTCGCGGTCAGCGCAGTGTCAACCGGCTGCACCTACCTAATACTGCTTTTTCTCGTTGCCGCGGCCGGCCACGGTTTCGAACCGACTCGTAGTCAACACCTGATCACGCTGCTCGGCACACTTGCCTTGTCGCAGTTTCTCGTCACTTCATTCTTTGCGGCCGTTTATCGCTCCCTCAGTAATGGAACAACGCTTTGGCGAACCTGGCTGACGGATTGCTTCTCGAGTTCGATGACGCATATCGTCGGTGCCGGTTTGGCTGGCGTGATCTTTAAGGTCATTAACTATGGCGATATTGTCTCGACGGCGATCGCTCTGATCGCTATCGGCGTCGCATTTCTCACTTACCGTCAGTCGATCGGCGAGGTGAACGTCGCCTTTGCTCAGGTCGAGGAGGCCGAGCGTGCCAAGGCCGAAACTGAGCGTGAGCGCAGGCTTGAGGCTGAAAGCAATGCATCACAGCTCCAACTGGCCCTGTCCAAGGAAGAACAGGCGAATATTGCCCTTCGTAAAAGTGAGCGCGATTTTCAGCACGCCGCATTGCATGATTCGCTGACCGGGCTTGCGAACAGAAAGAATTTTGGAGATGTGCTTCGGCGAATGATAGAGGAAAGCAAAGCGGACAGATCGGTCGCTTTCCAAGTATTGTTCCTCGATATTCGAGGCTTTAAGGATATCAACGACTCGCTGGGCCATACGATCGGCGACAAGGTACTTGTCGTGGCCGCCAAACGGTTTGTCCGAATGCTGAACCCCGGCGATATCGTTGCCCGCATTGGCGGAGACGAATTCGCGATCATCCTCTGCGATCTGCCAAACGCCGACAAGGCGCAAAAAGTCGCACGAAGGATCTACAAAAGTCTTACGCAGCCTTTTTCGCTTAGCGGCCACAGCATCACGATTGACCTAAATATCGGCATTGCCCCATCCGATCCGGAATATGACACGCCGGAAGAGATTCTTCGCGACGCCGACATTGCAATGCATTTCGCAAAGGAGAAGAACGACGGGCCAGCCATATTCAATCGCGAGATGCGCGACCGATTTCTTGAGCGTATTCGGCTTGAGATGGACCTTCGCCATGCTGTCGAGAGAAACGAGATGTGTCTCCATTACCAGCCGATCGTTGCGCTAACGGACGGACGGCTGATCGGATTCGAGGCATTGCTTCGCTGGCATCACCCGAAGATGGGCATGATCCCGCCTTTCCGTTTTATTCCGATCGCCGAGGTCTCAGGCCTCATTCTTCCGATCACGATCTGGATACTTCACGAGTCATGCCGGCAGTTGGCAGAATGGCAGAAGATCGGCCCTGAATATCGTGATCTGGTGGTGAGCGTCAACATCTCAGGAAAACATTTGACAAAGGACATCTTAATCGATGACGTAGTCGGCGCGTTGCAGTCCTCTCGGGTTGCCGCCCGCACATTGAAGCTCGAGATAACCGAGAGCACTGCGATGGAGAATGCCGAACATACGATACATATTCTTAACCGGCTAAAGGAGATCGGTGTCCAGTTGAGCATCGACGATTTCGGCACGGGATATTCAAGCCTGAGTGTACTGCACCGACTGCCGTTCGATACGTTAAAGATCGACCGCTCCTTCGTTAACCGGGTAGGCGAGCATGGTGAAGATTCTGAGGTGCTCCAAACCGTTATCTCGCTGGCAAAGAATCTAAAAATGCGGGTCATTGCGGAAGGGATCGAGACCGGGTCGCAACTCGCGGTCCTACAGAATCTTGGCTGTGATTACGGCCAGGGGTATCTACTTGCAAAGCCCAAGGGCCGCGAGGAAACCGAAGAGCTTTTATACAAGCGTTCGCAATGGCTGCCAAGCGAATCAGGTACTGAAGGCGAAGATCAACCCAACGACAGTCGATCGATCAGTGAAGGCGTAACTCTGCACTGACCCGATGGTGCGGGTTTTTCGTGTTCTTTGCCCGCATTTCGCGGCGGTCCGGTTTTCTACCATGCCCCCACGAAACAATACGAAAAGAGGACACGAACCGCTGCGAAAAACTTCTACTTTGAATAGGCTCCGAGATCTGCAAGGTCCAGGGCCGATTTTCTTGTGTACTGGTGTATACTGTTCGACAAGTGTCAGTATGGTTGGAACGGGCGGCGGCTATCTCTCGTATAGTTTTGTTGCAAACATCTGCCGCGAGCGGGCCATCTAAGTCACTGTTATCTATATGGAAAACTTTACAACATCGTTCGGAGCATCGGCGACTGAGGCAGCGCCTACTGAAAGGGCGCGGTTCATCCGCAAGACATATCTTCTACTCGCCGCGGCGGTCCTTGCCTTTGTTGGGATCGAATTTGCGATCTTTATGTCAGGTTTCGCGGACGATATCGCGGTGACAATGCTTGGCGGGCGATTTTCGTGGCTTATCGTATTGGGAGCGTTCATGGGCGTTTCATTCCTAGCCAACTGGTGGGCCAATTCCCAAACGTCGTCTACAATGCAGTATCTAGGGCTTGGACTATACGTTGTGGCTGAGGCTGTCATATTTGTACCGCTTATATTCATTGCCGCGGTCTATTCTGACGCCACTGTGATACCAAAGGCAGGAATCGTCACGTTAGGCCTTTTCTTGGGCATCACGGCGACTGTTTTTCTGACAAAGACCGACTTCAGCTTCCTGGGCCCGATTCTGGCGATTGGCGGTTTTGCGGCCCTTGGGTTTATCGCCGCAAGCCTCTTGTTCGGCTTTTCGCTCGGCAGTGTATTCGCGTTCGTGATGGTAGCATTTGCTGGTACCGCGATCCTGTACAATACGTCAAATGTGATGCACCGCTACAATACGAACCAGCACGTCGCTGCTTCGCTGACGCTGTTTGCCAGTATCGCTTTGCTGTTCTGGTATATTTTGAGCATTTTCAGTTCACGTGATTGACCTAAACTGCGCTAAGCTAAATGCCGCTGATCTGACAACGGTCGGATCAGCGGTTTTTATGTTTTCATTGGAGATTCCGCTATGAAAAGAATTTCTCTTGCGGCAATGATCGCGGCGTTCTTCTGTATCGCTGTCTCGGCCCAGGCGCCGGCGCCCGTTAAATTAAAAGTGGGCGATGAGGCCCCCGATTTTACATTGAGTGACACCGCCGGCCAAAAGGTCAAACTCAGCGATCATCGCGGCAAAAGCAACGTCGTTCTTGCCTTTTATGTATTCGCCTTCACAGGCGGCTGAACGAAGGAACTGCAGGCTTACCAGGCTGGTATAGCCAAATTCGAAGGAGCCAATACAAAGGTTTTCGGGATCAGCATGGATTCGCGTTTTTCCAACAAAGCCTTTGCAGAAAAGATCGGGGTCACTTCCTTTCAACTGCTTAGCGATTGGGACCGAAACGTGACCAAGCTTTACGGCCTGTACAATGAAGCAAGCGGGTTCGGTCGACGGGCAACATTTGTGGTGGATAAAGAAGGCAAAATACAGCAGGTCGTGGTGGACACCGTGGCGATCGATCCGACCAGCACGTTGGAAACATGCAGTCTTCTTGAAAAGAAGCTGGTCGTCGCGCCTCCAAAGCCATGAACGCTTTTGCACCGTGTCCGCAATGCGGCGGCACCAAGGCCCAAAAGGTCCGCTTCACCTGGTGGGGCGGAGTTCTGGGGCCCAGGATCCTCACGCACGTGAAATGTCCCCAGTGCGGTAAAGCATTCAATGGAAAATCCGGAAAGGATAATACCAGCGGAATCGTACTCTACTCAATTGCCGTCGGCGCCGTGATCCTCGGCCTGGTTGTCGTAATGTTCGCCGCTCTCGCGGCCCTGATGGTTGCAACGCGGTAGATCAGCCAATTTATTGAATTTCATTCCACCGGCCCGACTGGTTCCAGACTTACCGTTCCGTCCGGTCCCTTCATCAGCACTTCTATCCGTCGCTCAGCATTTGTCAGCCGTTCCCGGCATTCACGTGACAGGCGGACGCCATCCTCGAAGAGCTTCAAGCTTTCCTCAAGCGCCAGATCGCCGTCCTCCAACTGCTTAACGATCCGTTCCAATTCGTTCAACGAAGCTTCAAAAGTCTTTGCCATATTTATCTAAAGATCTCTTCCGCGCGGCGAAGGAGTTCATTAATATTTTTCACCCCAAGCAGACTTTGCTTTGAGTCGCCGCCGTTTGAGGCGATCGCGATCACCTCCTGGCCGATACGCTGTGCAATACGAGTCGCAAGCACATCATCGTGCAGGCCGGCGATCTTCCATTTTTGGCCGGCCCGGACCATACGCACCTCAAAATCATGCTCAGGCATCTTGCTTTTTACGATCGCCTGCTCATTTTCAACCTTAATATCCAGGTAAGTGTCAGCTCCGACAACCATCGCCGCAAACGGCACATTGCCAAAGGCCTCGGTCTTTTGCCGGATGGCACCCGGTAATTCTTCCCTCGCACGCTGCTTGACCGCGGGCATCACCGGTGCGGCTATCCGTTCCACTCGCTCGAGCGTCTCCGGTGGCAGGTTGCGTCCATATAGTTCTACCGCCTTTCCGGTTATTTGCGGTAGAAAATCATCGACTACCGAATCGATATCAACGAGTTCATTGACAGTCTTATCATCATTCCGTTTCGCGGCGTCAACGATCAACGCAAGCGAGTATTGTGGTGTCGATTCCAAATGCCGCCAATAGAAAAATGCTCCCGCCCCGCCGATCACGCTGACGATAAGGACGGTTGCGGCCGCAGTAATAAAGACGGTTCTCAGCGTGCTTCGCTCCCTGAGCGGCGATGCAGTGCGAGCGCTGAATATATCGAGTTCTCTCGTGGACGCGGCCTGTTTTTCGATCCCAACAACGTTATTGCCCAAATCCTTTTTCCTTATGATCCACTTTTGCGGGTAATTTCAGCGTCGATCCTGCCGCCGGCGAGCGTTATACGTATCGGCTCGCCCGCGGTGATTTGATGCGGGTCACGCACGATCTCGCCGCTCGTTTTTTGCGTGATCGAGTAACCTCTGGTCAAAACACCCAGTGGCGAAAGAGCGTTTAACCGGGCCATAGCGTTCTCAAGGTCTGTATTCCGGCCGCTCGTCATTTCGGCAGCGGCGGATTCGGCCCGATAATTGAGGAGCGAAAGCCGCTTTGAGTTTTCGGCCACAGCCGCCGCAAGCCGTGCGGGAGATAAGCGGTCCGACACAGCATCAAAGGCCTCGCCTCGTTTCGCCAGGCTCGCGTTGGCAGCTATCTGCGCAGCCGTAGCCAACCGCTCGACGCGATGCCGCGTTTCCCTGAGCCGTCCGGGAAACTCCGTAAAAACAGCGGCCATCTTCACAGACTGAAGAACACTGCGTGCCCTGAGCATTTTGTACTCCATTTGGCGAACGAGATCGCGAGAGAACTGGCCGATTCGCCCCATCACCTCGGCCTCACTCTGCGCAACGATCTCGGCGGCGGCGGACGGCGTCGGTGCCCGAAGGTCGGCAACCATGTCCGCGATCGTAAAATCGACCTCGTGCCCAACTGCGGAGATAATCGGGATATTGGAACCGCGTATCGCTCGGGCGACCTGTTCTTGATTGAACGCCCAAAGATCTTCGGCCGAACCACCACCGCGGCCAACGATAAGCACATCTATCCTGTCTTGCTCAAGACAGCCCTCACAGAATCGGTTGGCGAGCATTATCGCCTCAGCGATCTGGCGGCCGGCCGTCTCGCCTTGGACCTGGGTTGGAATCAGGACGATGTCAACAGACCTCGCCCGACGATCCAAAACGTTGAGGATGTCATGAAGCGCCGCTCCGTCCGGCGACGTTACCGCGCCAACCCGGCGAGGAAACGGCGGCAGGGGTCGCTTCAGGTCTTCATCAAACAGGCCTTCACGCAACAGCCTTGCCTTGATCTGCTCAAATGCGACCGTTAGTGCACCTTCACCAACCGGTTCGATCGCTTCAACGCTTAACTGGTACTCACCCCGTTTCTCATAGGTAGTGATCCGTCCCCGGCATCGGATCTGCAGGCCGTCAAACGGCATAAACCTGATGCGATAATTCTGGTTCTTGAAGCATGTCGCCTTGATGAACGAATATCCGTCAGTAAGGGAAAAATACCAGTGTCCCGACGCCGCTTCCAGAAAATTGACGATCTCGCCTTCGACCCAAACATTTGAAAACCTGCGCTCAAGTGCACCTCTAATGTCGGAGTTCAGCTCCGACACGGTCATGGCCCGCGGAGCAAGATCATCAAACAAGGCTGCAAGCAACGGTTCTTTCATCCGAGAAGATTGTACAATAACCGCCCAGAATTCGGGCACTAAGGCAAATGGTGAGTCACCGCCTCGCCACCACGAAAAGAGGCCGCCCATTTCGGACGGCCCCAGGTCAAAATATTCTCACGTCTCAACGTCCCGCAAGCTGCAATCGCGCATTGGCGAGATCAAGCTCATCCCGAAACGCCTCGGTCTCTTCTACCGCTTTTGTTGAGTTGGCGGCCAGGGCCTTTTCGGCGGCCTCTCGTTCCGCTTTGGCGGCTTCGATGTTGATATCGGCCGTGGTTTCCGCAACATCCGTCAAAACAGAAACCATATCCGAACTGACCTCGACAAAGCCTCCAGCCACGGCAAGCCGTTCTGTTGTGCCCTTGTTAGTGAAGCTCAAAATACCCGGCTTTAGGGCCGAGATAAGCGGAGCGTGATTAGGCAGAATTCCGGCCTCGCCCGAAAGAGTCGGGACCGTCACCGAATCGACCGTTTCATCAACTACCCGTCGTTCGGGTGTTACTATTTCCAGTTTCAGCATATCGGAACGCAGCGTCTCGCCGGCGTGTCTGCAAGTTAGACCCGCCAACCAGATGACGACCTCTCCTTAGGCCCCTGCCGCCATCTTTTTGGCCTTCTCCCTTGCCTGCTCGATCGTGCCGACCATGTAGAAGGCCTGTTCCGGCATATCATCGCATTTGCCTTCGAGGATCTCCTTAAAGCCTTTGATCGTGTCCGCGACCTTCACGTACTCGCCCTTGAGTCCTGTGAATTGCTCACCGACTGTGAATGGCTGGGAAAAGAAGCGTTGGATCTTTCGAGCGCGGGCAACGGTCAATTTATCGTCTTCTGACAATTCGTCCAGACCGAGGATCGCGATGATGTCCTGCAAGTCCTTATAACGCTGTAGGATACGCTTCACTTCCTGAGCTGTTACATAATGTTCCTCGCCCACGATTTGCGGATCGAGAATGCGGGAATTTGATGCCAGCGGATCGACCGCCGGGTATATTCCAAGTTCCACGATCTGACGCGAAAGTGCTGTAACGGCGTCGAGGTGGGCGAAGGTCGTGGCAGGTGCCGGATCGGTGTAGTCGTCGGCGGGCACATAAACGGCCTGGATGGACGTAATGGCACCTGTCTTGGTCGAAGTGATGCGTTCCTGCATTTCGCCCATTTCGGTTGCGAGCGTCGGCTGGTAACCCACGGCGGACGGCATACGTCCGAGAAGAGCCGATACCTCCGAGCCGGCCTGCGTGAACCGGAAGATGTTATCGACGAAGAACAGCACGTCGTTGCCCTGGTCGCGGAAGTATTCGGCGACCGTCAGGCCCGACAAAGCGACGCGGAGGCGTGCTCCGGGCGGTTCCGTCATCTGGCCGTAAACAAGCGATACGTTTGAATCTTTGATCTGTGCCTTATCTACCTTTGCGAGGTCAAAAGCACCAGTCTTTTCCATGTTGTGGTTAAAATCGTCGCCGTACTTGATAACTCCCGATTCGACCATTTCGCGGAGCAGGTCGTTGCCTTCGCGGGTGCGTTCGCCGACGCCGGCGAATACCGAAAAACCTTCGCGGCCTTTTGCGACGTTGTTGATCAGCTCCATGATGAGGACCGTTTTGCCGACGCCGGCACCGCCAAAAAGCCCGATCTTTCCTCCCCGAAGGAACGGCTGAACGAGGTCAATGACCTTGATCCCCGTCTCGAACATTTCGAGCGAGGTCGCCTGTTCATCGAACGAAGGAGCATGGCGATGGATAGACGAACGCGATTCGGCATTCAGCGGCCCAAGTTCATCGACCGGATCGCCGATGACGTTCATCACACGCCCCAATGTTGCGTTGCCGACCGGCACGGTTATCGGCCCGCCCTGGTCGATCGCCTTCATCCCGCGGATCATTCCGTCTGTCGGCAGCATCGAGACGGCACGCACGCGGCCTTCGCCCAGGTGCTGCTGCACCTCAGCCACGACATCGACCGGCGTCTCCACATCAAAACCTTCGCTCGTAATGCGGAGCGCCTGATAGATCGGCGGCAAATAATCTTTGAACTCAACGTCAACGACCGGCCCGATGATCTGTACCACTTCTCCGATCTGCGGAGAGGTTCCATTAGCCATTTTTAATATTCTGCTCCTATAAATGAAAGGATATCGGTGTCAATACAAAGGAGTAAGAATAGCATAGCCCGATGGCGGTACGCAAAGCCGGAAGTAGATGCCGCTCGCCGTAATAGGAACCCAGTCGCGACCGCTCCCCGTTCTGACAGGGAGGTCAGAATAGGAACCCAGTCGCTACCGCTCCCGGTTCTGACAAGAGGGCTTCATTGCCGGCTTCAAAACATGGCGAAATGAGGGCGCGTTGGGCCGCTTTTGGCGAGATCAGTCGATATTCGGCTAAACCAGCGAGTTCATCCATACGTCCCGAGTTCTTTAAGACCAAGAGCGGCGGCTATCCTTCAGTAAAAATTTCAGGCTTACCCAATACACGATAAAAAACTTGTTGCATTCTTGAAACAATCGTGCTATTCTTGCAACATTGTGCCGTATTCAGCACACGTCCACACACAGGAGGAACATCGAAAATATGACGCTTGACAGAAAATGGGAAAAATTTCGCGGCGGGCCGGCGAATGCGTTTGGCCAATCGCTTGAGCCGCGTGTCACTATCAACTTCAGAGGCAAGATCTTTCTGAACCGAAAGATGTACGAACTGTTCGGCAGCCCAAAGGCGGTCGCGCTTTTTTACAGCCGCGAAGATGACCAGATAGCCGTCCAGCCGGCATATGACCGATTCGCCGAGCACTTCCCTGTCCGCCGCCTTCCCGGAAACGGCTTCGGCATACATGCCTCGACCTTTTGCCGCCACTACAACATCCGCGTCCCAACTACCGAACGCTTCATCCGCCCCGAACTAACCGCCGAAGGCCAACTCATCCTAAACCTCCGCGAAACAGTGACCGTCGGCGGCATTGTTAGAAAACGTAAGGCCCGCGAGACATAACGACCGGTTTCGATTTGCGATTCGCGATTTGCGAATGCGGATTTTGGATTGTCGGATTTCCGAGTTTTGGCGGCATGGTTCCGGCGGTCGTGGGAACCTATTTGCGGAAATGCCCGGCTTTTCCGATAATCGGATAACTCTTGGCGGCCGTGCCGCATTATACTCAAACTTATCCCCATATGCCTGTTCTAAACTGGATCGGCAAGGAAGCCGTTGTAAAGCATCACAAGGACGTTCCGTTTCGGCTGATCGAGCTGGTGCCGGAGCTTTCGTGCTCCCCTCCTTACGAAGGAGGGGTGGACGCCGTTTCGGCGGACGGGGTGGTTCTCTCTTCAGAGGCTTCGCCTCTCGATGTGCGGAAAAGCTCCGCTTTTCCGGGAGATGTTCTTAATGATCGACGCGGCTCCGCCGCTGATCTGAGCGGCGGCATAGCCGCAGAGAGTTCTGATACGGCTGTCGGCGAAGCAGAGCTTCGCCGCACATCAAGCGGCCAAGCCGCCGGTGATCTTAATGAAGATCGAACTCAAAGAGTTCATCGCTTTTCTTCGGGCTTTCCCCGTCGATTTGCGGAAAAGCTCCGCTTTTCCGATAGGCCAAACTTAACTTCTTGCGGCTCCGCCGCAGCTCTTTATGTTTCAGATATAAAGAACAACACCGGCTTATTATCTGACACCGGTCGCGCATATCCTGGTTACCTAAAACCACCCGCCACCGCAGGTGGTTCCGACAGTGTCAGGATGCGGCCTTATTTGGACTTTTTGCGTCCGGAGCCGCCGGGGTTTTTGCCGCCGCCGTCTTGTTTATTTACAGTCGCCCAGGCACGCTTTTCGGCCTCTTTTTCGGAGACGCCTTTTTTCTCGTAACTTTCGGCAATATGGTCAGCCTTGCGTTCCTGCTTGGATGTGTATTTGCTTGTTCCGTCCTTTCGTTCTGGCATAATTCCCTCGCTTGTTCGGTTCAAATGATCCCAGAGCCTCGAACCATCGAGGCCCGCCTTCCACGCTTGAATATCCGCCGAGCTTGCGTAAAGATCTCGGTCTGCCGGGCTTCGATCACGGGAGTTCGCGGATTCCGAATGATCGTCGATTCGACGCGGCCGCCGGGACTGGCCGTATGCGGGTCGAGCACAACTTTAGTGTGATCGGACTTGTCGTAATTCATAAAAATGCTGACCATAGATTGAAATACCTCCCCAGTGAACCGATCTGGTACAACATTCTGGCTATGCAGAACGAAGTGCAAGACGTGTGCCAAGTGGCTGCGGAAGCCCGCATGTTAGTAAGAGCGTGAATGAACAACGCTCCCACAACAGGCGCGAGCCGGTCGAGCGGCTTCCGACCGACCGGCTAAAATGCCATTACTGCGTGCGGGCTTCTGCATGTGCGGGCCTCTGCTCGTGCGGAAAACCGATTGACAGCGCGAACGTGTTTCTAGTAGCCTCAATCCTATAAATTCAATTGAAATAAGCAGGTGCCCGCAGAATTTGAGCAATCTTCGAAAACTAGAACTTCCGCCTCAGGGCCTCAACACGCTTTTCGGTGTACAGGACCAAAACATCAAATACCTGGAATCGCTTCTAGACGTAAATATAGGAGCGCGTGGAAACGAGCTTCTCATAGACGGCGACGAGCAGGATATAAGGACTGTCGAGCAAATACTAAGGGATTTCACCGATCTTTTTGCCGAAGGAAATACCTTTACGGACAAAGAGCTGCGTGACGCATTCAAACAGATCGCCGAAGATCGGGCGTATAGTTTAAAGGACCATTTTTTAAAAGCGCGGTTCAATCCGTCAGGGAAAAAGCAGGTCGCGCCCAAAACGGCTAATCAGCGAAAATATCTTGACGCGATCGCGAAAAATGACCTTGTATTCGGGATCGGCGTGGCCGGCACGGGTAAGAGCTTTTTGGCGGTGGCGATGGCGGTCGATGCGCTTTTCAAAAAGCAGGTCAGCCGCATCATCTTGACGCGGCCGGCGGTCGAAGCGGGCGAACGGCTCGGCTTTCTGCCCGGCGATCTGCAGGACAAGGTCGATCCTTACCTGCGGCCTTTGTACGATGCGTTGTTCGATCTGGTGGACAGCGAACGCGTCACAAAGATGCTCGAAAAGCGAATCATCGAGATCGCCCCGCTCGCATTTATGCGCGGCCGAACATTGTCAGACGCATTCATCATTCTCGACGAGGCCCAAAATACGACCAGCGAGCAAATGAAGATGTTCCTCACCCGCATCGGCTTTGGCTCAAAGGCCGTCGTCACCGGCGACACGACCCAGATCGACCTCCCGCGAGGCCAACGGAGCGGCTTAAAAGAAGCCGAAGTCGTGCTGAAGGACATCGACGCGATCGAGTTTGTCTATTTCACCGACAAAGATGTCGTCCGGCACAAGCTGGTTCAGATGATCGTGAAGGCGTATGAAAACCATTCAAATGATCATGGACCGGAACATCGATCGTGATCGTCAATCTCCAACGAAAAGTTAAGATCGAGGCTTCGGCGTTCAACGCATTCGCGGCTGGAATTACGGCAACTGTCGAAGAGATCGCAATGCGGCATTTTTCGGTCGCGTTTGTTTCCGACCGGCGGATGAAGGAGTTGAATAAACTTTTCCGCGGAAAGGATTCGACGACCGATGTTCTTTCTTTTACAAATGAACCAGACGAATTTGACCCGGACAAAAACAACCTTGGTGATATTGTCATTTCGGTCGAACAAGCGGCAAAGCAATCCAATGAAAACGGCCTTTCGCTTGAGGCTGAGATCAAACAATTGATCCTCCACGGCGTTCTGCATCTCTGCGGTTACGATCACGAAACGGACAACGGCGAAATGAATGCTCGGGAACTCGAACTTCGAAAGGCGCTGGATATTGAAAGTTAGGCCTTGTCATTTTGGCGCAACCAAATTGGTTCGAAGCTTTCAATTCTTTTCGTGCATATTCGTGTCTTGCTTCGTGCCTTTCGTGGTGAAGGGGAAAACCCAAACCACGAAAAGCACGAAACAAAAGCACGAAGCTTCACGAAAAGGCCTGCCCGGCTTCACCTATGAAACATTGCGGATAGCTTCATCAATTCTACGGTCCGGCTGACATTGTCCGCTTTGACAATAGGGCTTTACGGCCGCATCTGTGCTAACCTTTTCTTTTAACAAATTATGGCTGGTGCCGACAAAACCGCTGATCCCTGCGTGATGGTCATCTTCGGAGCGACCGGTGATCTGACGAAACGCAAGCTCTTTCCCGCTCTCTACAATCTTGCCAAGGACGGGCATCTGCCGGACAAATTCGCCATCGTCGGCGTTGGGCGACAAGAGATGCTGTCTGACGAATTCCGAGATCAGATGATCGCCGACCTCAAGGAATTTGCCGGAAAGGAGGCGGACGAAAAAGGCATCAAATGGTTTTGCGACCGCACTTACTACACCGGCGGCGATTTTGATGACGACAAAAAGTTGTTTGCCGATATCAAGGACATGCTCCGCGATGTGTGTGAGGCGAACGACATTCCGCCGAACTTCTTTTATTACATGGCCATCCCACCGTCGATGTTCGCAAATGTGGCAAAGAAGATCGTAAAAAACGGTCTTGGCCGCAGCGAAAATGGAAACTGGCGGCGGTTCATCTTTGAAAAGCCGTTCGGGCGCGATCTGCCGTCGGCCGAAAAGCTGAACGCCGATCTGCTGAAGATCCTAGACGAAAAACAGATCTATCGTATCGACCATTATCTCGGCAAGGAAACCGTGCAGAACATAATGGTCTTTCGCTTTGGCAACAGCGTTTTCGAGCCGATCTGGAACCGAAATTTTGTCGATCACGTGCAGATAACGGTCGCGGAAACGCTCGGCGTTGAACAACGCGGCGGATATTACGATTCGGCCGGTGCTTTGCGCGACATGATCCCGAATCACATTTTTCAACTCGTTACACTAACGGCAATGGAGCCGCCGGCCTCCTTCGATGCCGATTCGGTACGCAACGAGCAAGTAAAGGTCCTCCATGCGATCCAGCCCTTTTCACCTGAAGATGCTCTAAATTGCGCGGTCCGCGGACAGTACGGCGCCGGTGAGATCGACGGTAAAGCTGCTCCGGGCTATCGCAGCGAGGAAAAGGTCGCGCCAAATTCGAATACCGAGACCTATGCGGCCCTAAAATTTGAGATCGACAATTGGCGATGGGCGGACGTGCCGTTCTATGTACGGACCGGAAAACGGCTTGCCGCCCGGCACACGAGCATCATCATTCAGTTCAAGCAGGCGCCGCTTACGCTGTTCCGCGATACGCCGGTTGACCGGCTGACGACCAATCGGATCGTGATCCACATTCAGCCGGACGAAGGTATCACATTGCATTTTGGTGCAAAGATACCAGGCCCGATCGTGAAAATTGGGGCCGTGGACATGGATTTCAATTACCTTGATCATTTTGGCGAACAGATCTCAACCGGTTATGAACGGCTTCTGTACGACTGCATGGTCGGCGACGCCACGCTGTTCCAGCGTGCGGATATGGTCGAGGCGGGATGGCGCGTGGTCACGCCGATCCTGGATGTATGGGGCGCGATTCCCGCCCGCAGTTTTCCGAACTATCCGGCAGGTTCGTGGGGGCCGCCCGAAGCAGATGACATGATCGGCCGCGATGGCCGCAGCTGGAAGAACTCCTTGATCTAGGAAAGCAAATGCGAGCGTCAAGGGCAAAGGACTTGCTTTTCACAGGATAGAAAAATACCATCTGAATTCAACAGAAGATGGAAATTGAGATAGTCATCGCTGCGTGCCTCCTTGTTGCCATAACATTTCTGGCAACGGTTGACATGGCATTCGCATATCTGTCAGATCTTGGTTTGCGCCGGGTTGCAAGCGAAACCGAAGAACATAAGCCGCAATCGGCAAGGTCCCTTCGTGACATCCTGGACGATCGGCCGCGTTTCCGCTTCGTCCTTTCCTCTACGATCCAGATCCTTCTAATTTGTGTAACTGTCGTCCTGACGTTGATCGTGCTGCGTTTCGCGGGTGATGATCGGGCGGCTCTGATCCTGTTCGCGCTGGTTTTGGCGGGAGCATCGACCGTGATGTTCCGGCAGATACTCCCTCGAATGTTCGTTCGAAGTGATCCGGAGCGGCGTCTCCTGTTACTGCTGCCGGTCGTTGGGCCGTTGTATCGTGCCGCAGCAGTAATAACGCGGCCGTTTGCGGGTTTCTTTGCGCCAAAGGAAGCCGCCAGGTTTGACGCGACGGTCGCACCGGACCTGTTGGACGAACGCTCAGATGATTACGCGGATGATTTTCACGCCCTAATGGAAGTTGGCGAGGCAGAAGGCATTATTGAAGAAAATGAACGTGAGCTGATCGAGTCGGTGGTCGAGTTTAACGAGACCCGCGCTGACGAGATAATGACGCCGCGAACCGAAATTTGTGCCTTGCCGATCGAGTCAACGATAATTGCCGCACGCCAATTGATGGTCGAAGAAAAGTACTCTCGACTGCCTGTTTACCGCGACAACATCGACAACATAGAGGGTGTGATCTATGTTCGCGACCTGCTGCAGGCATGGGCCGAAGGCAAGGAGCACGAAAAGATAGATTCGATCCTGCGTGACCCGTTCTTTGTCCCGGAGACCAAACCGGCGGCCGAACTATTGAAAACAATGCAGATAGGCCACGTGCAGTTGGCAATTGTTATCGATGAGTACGGCGGCGTCGCCGGTATCGTTACCGTCGAAGACATACTCGAAGAGATAGTTGGCGAGATCGAGGACGAGGACACCGAGGAAGAAGAGATAATCGAAATAGTAGAAGGCGCTGACGGATACTGGGACGTTCTGGGTTCGACAGACATAGATAAGATCGAGCGATTATTCGATCTTGAGATCGAGGACGACGATTTTACGACCATGGCCGGATTGGTTACAAGCGAAGCCGGCTATGTGCCAAAGATCGGCGAAAAGCTTTCATTTTACGGCCTGGATATCGAGGTACTCCAGGCAGATGAAAAAAAAGTTGGATTGCTGCGGCTGCGGCCCGCCTCTTCAACTATCGAAACCGCTGATGAGACCGCCGCGGCCTGATGTATTGCCCCGCCGCCATTTGCTATACTGAGTGATCCAGACAAAAGGAGGACCTCTGTTATGTCTATCAGACTTGGTGACGAAGCACCGAATTTCACCGCTCAAACTACGCAGGGCGAGATAAATTTCCACGAATGGCTAGGCAGCGACTGGGGCGTGCTTTTCTCGCACCCGAAGGATTACACGCCTGTCTGCACGACCGAACTCGGCATGGCCGCAAAGCTCAAACCTGAATTCGACAAAAGGAATGTCAAGGTAATGGGGCTGAGCGTTGATCCGCTCGATTCGCATATCGGCTGGGAAAAGGATATCGAAGAAACCCAAGGGACGGCGGTAAACTTTCCGATGATCGCGGATTCGGACCGGAAGGTTTCGGACCTTTACGATATGATCCACCCGAACGCGAACGACACGCTGACCGTCCGCTCGGTTTACGTCATCGGGCCGGATAAAAAGGTCAAGCTGATGATCACCTATCCGGCGAGTACCGGCCGCAATTTTGACGAAGTGCTTCGAGTGATCGATTCGCTGCAGCTTACGTCAAATTACAGCGTCGCAACGCCGGTAAATTGGAAAGACGGCGACGACTGCATTATCGTTCCGTCCATTTCGAACGAAGACGCGAAAGAGAAATTCCCGGCCGGCTGGAAGGAAATAAAACCTTATCTGCGGGTTACGCCGCAGCCAAACAAGGTAAAAGGCGAATCGCAGTCGGCATAGCCGTCAGAACCGTGAGCGGCCGCGGCCGGCCTCTTGTCGTTCAGGGTTCAGAGTTCGGAAGTTAGAGCATCTGCAAAATTGATCATTCAGGGCTTTGCCCGTCTATTTGCGGCGAAACTGTGCTTCGCCGATAGTAAGCTCGTTACCTTTGCGGCTGTGCCGCCGCACGGTCTTTGGCTTGAGCTTACCGCGAGAACGCAGCGGCAGAGCCGCGCAGACCTTCGAAATGATAACGGAAAAGGGGAGCTTTTCCGCAAATAGGGCGGCAAGCCGCAACGAACATGAAACTCCAGGCCCAACTTGGTAACGAAAAACACGAGGTCGAAGTCCGTCGTGACGGCAATAGAGCATTCGCCTGCGTTGACGGCCGCGAGTACGAACTCGAAGTTTCGGAACCGGAAAAAGGCGTTTATCTATTTAAGAACAACGGCAAGATCACCGAAGTTTTCGTCTCTCCGCGACCCAGATCAGATCAGCCTGTCCTCGTACAAACCGACGGACATTCGCTGGAAATATCGCTCGTCGACCCAAAACGCCTTCGCGGTTCAGGCAGCGGAAGCGATCACGGCGACGGGGCGGCGGAGATCCGTACAGCAATGCCCGGAAAGGTAGTGAGAATCATCCTCGCCGCAGGTGCTAGTGTCGAGAAGGGCGAAGGCGTATTGGTCGTTGAGGCGATGAAGATGCAGAACGAGCTAAAATCGCCGAGGTCGGGCATGGTAAAAGATATCAAAGTCCAAGAAGGTTCAACGGTCGCCGCGGGCGATGTTCTCGCCGTCATTGAATAGGGCGCTGTTTGAAAGCGCGGAATTCGAGTGCATAAGCCCGAGGGCATAAGCCCGCACGAAGTAAGGGCATCGTGTTTTCAAGTGCAGAAGCCCGCACGAAGTAAGGGCATCGTCCTGTCGAATGCGGAAACCCGCACGAAGTAAGGGCATCGTGCTGTCGAATGCGGAAGCCCGCACGAAGTAAGGGTATCGTGCTGTCGAATGCGGAAGACCGCACGAAGTAAGGCATAATATGAATCGCGTCGATTTACTGACATGTTGGCTTCCGCAAATGCCCTTACTGACGTGCGGGCTTACGCATTGCCCTTACTAACGTGCGGCTTGCGAATTTTTTCCTGAATAGGCAAGCATGTTCGCAAGCAGGCGATACGCTCCCGGCGCGCCCGCGGGCAATTGGCGGAAGAGCGAATAGCTGCAGTAGATATACTTCCCTTTTCCAACGTCCGCGACGACCAATCCGCCTTTGTTTTCGGCCTCGTTCGCGTCATGCGATTCTAATAGCCCAACATACTTAGCATCCATCGTGGAAAAATTGTAAAGATTCCGCTCCTGGACCCAGCCTTCGAAATCTTTGTCGGTTATCTTGTTCGGCGAATTGAGAATCGGGTTAGCTGGAGCAACGATCGTAACTCTCGCCAACTCATCAGAAACCCGCGGCCCTTGCTGTGCCGGAAACGGTGCAAGATCCTGCTGTGTATAGCCCGGAAGCTGATACTGAACGATCAGCGTCCCGCCGGCGTTTGCAAAATCGAGCAGCCGTTTGTTGTTCGCCACAACATCCGGCCTCACCTGATAGGCGCGAATTCCGACGACGATCACATCAAAACGCGAAAGATCGCCCGATGCCAAAGTTCGCTCATCGATCGTCTCGACACTGTAACCCATCTGCTTCATCGCCTCCGGCACGCGGTCGCCGCTTCCGGCGATGTAGCCAACTTTGACAGGAGTGGTCTTTAGATCGAACACGTTCACTTTCGCAGCAGCGTCATTGTAAAGTCGATGCGTTTGGATATGAACGTAAGACAGCGTCCGCATGGTCTGCCCGTAAGTGGAATTTCCGGCTGCGGCGGAAGCACTGATGTGAAAGCTGCCAGCCGAAGGGTTGGCGGGAATCTTGATATTGAACGGCACCGATGCGGTCTCGCCTCTTCTATCGAGGCTGAACGTCGGATCGCCCGACGCCGTCCAGCCGGGCGGTAATGTTAATTCTACCTTCCCGTTGATCGGCCCCGAAGAATTGTTAGTGACCGTAACAGCGATCTTCTTTTGCGTTTGACGCGGGCCGCGGGCGATGATCATCAGGTCCTGATCGACCGAAACGGATGCCGCGGGAACCACCACCAGCGGACGCCGCAGTTCGCCGCGAATGTCATCGGCATAACGATATTCGACCGGCTGGCGGAACGTGACATTTTTTCCGGCGATCGTTATTCCTATCTCAGCAATCGCCACCGGCCCCTGAAACGGAAGCGTCTGTTCGCTCCCGTTTTTCCAGCTAAACAGATCACCGCGCCGAGGCTGTTCGAGCCAATACGGCTGTGTCGGCGAAGCATCGGCTGCGACGGTCACACTAAAGTTTGCCCCGAAATTCGGCGTTTCGCGTCTGAATTGCTGGCCCTGAGTTTGGGAGGTTTGATCTGCCGCCTTCACCGTCCATCCTTGCGGTGCTTTTATATTGACGCTGTTAACTTTGATAGTCGGATCGGACGGGTGAAAAACGCGGGCCGACACGGAAAATGTCGAGCCGGGCACAACGGTTTCGCCATCGCTTAGAACGTCGATCTGAATACCGGCGGCGGAACGAAGAGCTGCCAGGAACTCAAGCTGCTTCTGCTCCATAAACGCTTTCGCGCCCGGTGACGCAGCATTCGATCCGGCTTCCGTCGCCGCATTATAGCCTTCGATCAGAATCGGGACGATCACCGCCGGATCGCGGACGTCATATCGCTCAAGAGCTTGCGACGCCGCCCGCGCAACCTTTTCCGCAAGTTCATTGAATCGCGGCGAACTCTCGCCGGTGTTCGATGCAATTCCGCCGACCGAAGTATCGAGTGATGTGAAAATGTTAGCTTCCGACGCACCAGGGCCGGCGGATGTAAGATCGAGCGATGAGAAAAACGGCCCTTTCAGTTCCAGCACGCCTTGCTCTTGGGTCCGATGCTGGCTGCGGGCCTCCATAGCGATCTCAAAATACGAGCGTCCGAGCATTGCATCGTATTTGCCGGTGTTGACGCGAAGGTCCGCCTCATTTGCGCCGCGATGCCTGATGTAGAATTTCTTTACCTGCCACGCCGGGCCCGCGTCTGTGCACAGTGAGCTATCTGTCGCCGCCTTGACCGCGATCGGTGCGAGATAGCCCGAGAACTGATGCTGACCGTGCCCGTCGGCCGGCGTGCCGGTGAATTGTGCAATGACAACAAGCGGCCGAAAATTTCGGATAGCCCGCACCGCATCGCACAACACGATCTTTTCATCCCATTTCTCTTTTGCCTCGGCCAATGTCTTTGAAAAACCGTAATCGTACGCGCGCGTGAAATATTGCTCGGCGCCGTCGAGTTTTCGTGCCTGCAAAAGTTCTTCCGTTCGGATAACACCAAGTGCCTCGCCGAGTTCCGGGCCGATGATATTTTGGCCGCCGTCGCCGCGTGTGAGTGAAAGATACGCCGTCCGCGCATTCTCGCCGCGTGCAAGATATGCAAGCAAAGCTGTATCCTCATCATCCGGATGTGCACCGATCATCATCGCGCTCGCGGTCGTATTCAAACGTTTAAGCAACCGCCCAAGCCCAAGCGCTCCCTGGTCGTAAACCGGCTTTATCTGTGCTACAACTGGCTGCGGTGATTTTAACCACAGAGACACGGAGACACAGAGAAGAATCAGGAAAACGACAGGGCGCACAACTACGGAATGCGAAATAAATTTCATATAAGTTCTTCTCTAACTCTCTGTGCCTCTGTGTCTCTGTGGTTATTATCGCCGCTGTCCGTCAGGCTGATCAGATAACCCGCGATGACCGTCACCAGGCAACCGATGACATTGAACCAGAGAAATTCAATATTTGTGTACCAGCTTGCGATCCAGACCGATGCGATACCGAACAATAATCCGAAAAAAGCGCCGCGGGAGTTTGCACGTTTCACCACAAACGCAAGCACGAACACGCCTAGGAGAGAGCCGTAAAAGAACGAGCCAAACTTATTTACGACCTCGATAAGCGAGCCGAGATTGGTCGCAAAGATCGCGACAATGCAGGCAAAGATTCCCCAGATAAATGTGCTGATGCGTCCGACCGCGACGTAATGTTTGTCGCTGGCCTCAGGCATGTATAAACGGCGATAAAAGTCGATGGTCGTTGCGGTTGCCAGTGCGTTCAACTCGGCCGCGATCGATGACATAGCGGCGGCAAATATCGCGGCGATCAACAGGCCGATAACACCCATCGGCATATTTTGGAGAATGAACGTCGGAAAAGCATAATTGACATCGTTAAAACTCTTGTCGCTTGTTTCCTTTACGAACGCGACGGCCTCTTTTCTTGTATCGTTGAATTTCTTGTCGGTATCGATATACGCTTGCCGGAATTCCGTGATCGGTTTTGCCGAAAAGTTGATCGCGGCGTCGCGGCGCATAGCGTGCGCCTGCGCAAAATTTCGCTCGATGGTTTGAAATCTCGGGTCGTTTTCGGCCTTGGCGATCTCGGCTGCGTTGAACACGATCGGCGGGGCCGTAAACTGATAAAACACAAATACCATTACGCCGATCAGCAGAATGAAGAACTGCATCGGTATCTTCAGAAACGCGCTCATCAGCAGGGACGTTCGGCCTTCGTCAACCGATTTTGCCGTCAGAAAACGCTGAACCTGGCTTTGGTCGCAGCCGAAATAGCCGAGCATCAAGAACAGCCCGCCGATCAAGCCCGACCAGATCGTGTACTTTTCGGTCAGGCTGAAACTCGTATCGACCGTATTCAATTTTCCAAGCGAACCAGCGAGATGCAAGCCGTCATACAGTGTGACGCCGGCGGGAAAGCTCCATAAAATAACGACAAAACAGACGCCTAAACCGACGAAGATGACGATCATCTGCTTGACGTCCGTCCACGTCACGGCCTGAACTCCGCCAAAGACCGTATAGATCGTTGTAGATAGGCCGATCGCAAAGATAGTTGCGATCAAATTCCAGCCAAAGACGATCGATAATACTATCGATGGGGCAGAAATTATCGTACCGACGCCAAGCCCGCGTGAGATCAAAAAGAAAAAGCTGGTAAGCGTCCGGACGCGTACATCAAATCGTTTTTCCAGATATTCGTACGCCGTAAAAACGTTTGCCCGATGAAAGAACGGCACGACCGTCACGCACAGAATTATCATCGCGAACGGCAAGCCGTAATAGAACTGGATGAACCGCATCCCGTCGCTGTATGCCTGGCCGGTCGTGCCGACCAGCGTGATGGCGGAAAGCTGCGTCGCCATGACCGACAGCCCGACGGCCCACCACGGCAGGCTTCGGTTGGCAAGAAAATATCCTTCCTTGCTGTTGCTGTGCTTTGTCATCCGGATGCCGTCCCATATCACGTAAACGAGATATGCGACAACGACCGCCCAATCGAGAAGTTTCATGCAATAGGTATAGAAACGCGATGTTCAACTTTCAATTTCGTTCTTTCCAACGCGATATATACGGTTCCTTCTCGTGGATCTTCGTGTTTCCATTTCGTGCGTTTCGTGGTTCGGGGCAAAACCGGAACCACGAATTGCACGAAAGATGATACGAAGATCCGCGAAGAAGAAATCCAACGGCGCTAGGTCGAGAAGTACTTAGAAAACACCCACAGGGCGCCGATCACAACAACGGTCACTATCACAACCGCAAAATAAACACGGTGCCAGAATGCATCGGGCCGTTCGGTTGACGGCACTTTATCGCTCATTTCGTGCATATCTTATGTCCGGTGAAAACCCCGTTCTATGTCTTTCATTGTCAGCCGCAATATCACCGGCCGGCCGTGTGGGCACGTGGTCGGCGACGATGTCAGCAGCAGCCTGTCGATCAGCCACTGCATTTTTTCAAGCGTCAATTTCATATTGATCTTGACCGCCGCCTTGCATGCCAGGCTTGCGGCAATATTGTCTCGCAGGGAGGCTTTGGCAGAACCGCGTTTTTCGATCTCAATTGCATCAAGTATTTCCGCGAACAAATTCCTCGCCTCGGCCGGCGGTACGTCGGTCGGGATCGATTTGATCGCAACGGTCCGGCCAGAAAGCTGCATTAGGCCAAATCCTAGCTCCGAGAGGTGATCCTCGACCAGCTTGAACGCCTCAGCCTGGGCCGGTGTCAGATCGACCGTTTCCGGAAGCAGAAGGTTCTGCGATTCGATCGGCCGATCGGTCTCTTTCTTACGAAATTTATCAAACAGTATCCGTTCATGCGCCACGTGCTGATCGACAAGCAATAGGCCTTCGTCGTCAACCGCAATGATAAAACTGTCGTGCAGCTGGGCAAGCGGGCGTATCTTCGACGTTGCCAGATTCTCTGTTTCCGCCGGTTTGACCAACCTTGCAGCTGAGTTCAGCGGCGGCACCTCAAATACAAAGGACTGATCGTGTGGCGGAATGCCGCTGTCGTCAGTCTGAGGTTCGCTGCTGTCCGTTCTAGTCTCGGCGGCGCGTTCAAAATCGGCCGACGAATCAAGCATGGCAGACGCGTCCGCCGCCGGGCCCGACCCGGAACCATTCAGGCCGGCAAAAAGCTGCGGCGGTGTCAGCACATCTGTGAAACCCGACGCAGTGTCATTCTGTCCGTTATCAAACGATATTACGGGCTGGATAACTCTAATATCGGAAGGAGTATCATCCTTTACCGGCTCGGCGCCCGCGGCAAACTCGACCCGAGGGTTGGCGCCGTTCGACGCGGCGGCCGCACGCTCAGAAGCGGCGTCCGTATCAACTTCAGGTACCACACCGGCGCGGGCAAGCGAACCGCGGACCGCTTCAGCAATGACATCCTTGACGGCCTCATTTCGGCGAAAGCGCACTTCCGTCTTTGCGGGATGGACATTTACGTCAACCTCTTCGACAGGCACATCGACAAACAGGAACGCGACCGGATAAACTCCGTGCGGCAGGACCGAACGATAACCTTCCAGCAATCCCGCGGCGATCGTTTTGTCGCGGA
>JADYZI010000270.1 GCA_020853255.1 Acidobacteriota bacterium | reverse complement strand
TTGAGGCGATAGTCGCGGCCATCAGGCACAACGCTCACACGGGGAAGAAGGGAGACGGCATCATAACCGTTGTTCCCATTGAATCGGTTACGTTGATCTAATCAACGGAATTTATGTCGTCTGCGAATCCAGTTCACATGCTCATCGGAGCGGTCATCGGAACGTCCTTGATCTTCGGACTGACCTGGCTGATGCTCTTCCTGAATAAACGCGGATTCAAGACGTACCCGAGCGAGAAAAGGTTAAGCCGGTACAAGCGGCTGGGACAAGCAAAGGCGGAGAAAAGACGAAGAAATCGAAGGTACAGATTCTAGGTACGCAATATGGGACACGGACACACACACCAAGTATCGGCGGCGGGCAGAAACAAAAAGCCATTGATGATCGTCTTTTGCCTGACGTTCTTCTATTTGATCGTTGAGGTAATTGGCGGGTTTTGGACGGGAAGTCTAGCGTTGTTAGCCGATGCCGGGCATATGCTGACGGATGTTGCGGGCGTCGGTTTGGCGTTACTCGCTATTTGGTTTGCAGAAAAACCAGCATCACCGGAACGAACGTATGGCTATTACCGTGTCGAAATACTCGCGGCTCTTACTAACGCGGTAGTTTTGATCTTCATATCGCTCTACATTCTTTACGAAGCGTACGAACGATTCAAAAACCCGCCCGAAGTGCAAAGTGTCGGAATGCTCGCGGTCGCATCGATTGGCCTTGTGATAAACGTTGCCGGAGTCTTTATTTTGCGTTCCGGCTCAAAGGAAAGCCTGAATATGAAGGGAGCATATTTCGAAGTTTTGTCGGATATGCTCACATCGGTCGGAGTGATAATCGCGGGAATAATAATGCTCACGACCGGATGGTATTACGCTGATCCGCTTATTTCAGCAGGAATCGGATTGTTCATTTTGCCGAGGACTTGGGCACTACTAAAGGACGCTGTGAGTGTATTGCTCGAAGGCACGCCGTCTGACGTAAATATCACCGCCCTCCGCGAAAAACTTTCAAAGATCGCGGGCGTGGATGAGATACACGATCTACACGTCTGGTCGCTTACGTCGGGCGTGAATGCATTGAGCGTTCATGCTGTTCTCGCAGACGGAGCCGAACACGACGACGTTCTACAACGTGTACACGATTCGTGCACGAGCGAATTCAAGATCGCGCACGTCACCGCCCAGACCGAGCGCAAGGACTTCGCGTGTCACGAGACACATCTGTAAAGGCAGATTAGGTAAGATTTAAGTGACCTAAATGGGACAAGAGACCGATTACTTTCACCTGATTACGCTGCATCAGTTTGCTTTGTTCATTCTGGGCAGCCTTATTTTGTTGGGACTGATGGTTCTCATTGGTTCATTCTTCTGAGACCAACAAAACTAGAACAAAAAAAGAAGAATGACGACTAACGGGAAAACAATTATCGCTGAGGCAGTAGACCGCGAAATCGCCTTGGCCGAAGAATTAACTGCATCGAGCAATTTGCACTCTGCATTTCATCACCTTGAGCGAGCTCATGTACTCGGTCAGGCATCGACGTACCATCACACACGTATTCATTTACGAATGTTAAACCTCGCAATTAAACTGCGCTCACCACGTGAGATTTGGGGTCAGCTTTTCCGCATTATCGGAGCTTCGACAAAGACGCCGCTCGGTATCTATCCGACCGGGAACACAGGCGGCTCGAATGTATGGTTTTTTAGGTCGATGTCCATTCCCAGCGATTTACAGGCGATTATTGAACATGGTAAGAAGGAGGCTATTGAACAGTAAAGTTGAGAGTTCTATTGACATGTCCAAGCCACCGGGAGTATGTTCGAAGATGATGGTGAGACGTCTCACAATGTTATTCCTGTTCTTGGCACTCGCCTCCGGCGTCGTGTCAGGTACGCCGCTTCACGCGTCGAATGACAAGATGATGAAGTGCTGCGACAAGGCCAAGAGCAAGGATGGCTCGCCGGCAGCCACTTCGGCCGGTTTATGCTGTGCAGTTAATTGCTCGGAGTCAGCACCGACCTCTTCTTTTAGTAGTTACTCGCCATCAAGCTCAACTATTACAAGGTCCGTTGTAGAGCAAATAGTCGCGTTGTTCCCAACAACGAGGGCTAAAACGCCCGATGCTTCGCCCTACCTTCCTCGGATTCTTCCGCAGACTTTACAACCCAAATATATCCAACACCATTCGTTGTTGATCTAGTTACTTAGGAGCAGTGCGCCTTTTTTTCAGGCGAACGTGAGCCTTTTTGCGCTATTTCAATTTCGGCCATTGGTGCGCCTTTCGGAATAAAGGGCCGCCGAAGTAACTCTAGCTCTAGGAGACAACTATATGAGAAAGACCGTTTTATTTATTGGTTCAATCACACTCTTTGCTTTGATCGTATTTACCGCGGCTTGCGGTTCAGAAACGCCAAAGCCTACCGCTGAAAACCCGATCCCCGGTAAAGCTATAAAAAGCGGCCCGGCGGGCAACAACCTTACCGCGACGATTTCAAACTCGGACGGAACGTTAAAGAAAGGTTCGCAGGAGTTCATGCTTACATTCACCGATGCGTCGGGACAACCAGTCGATGTTGGTTCCGTTGCGTTGAACTATCGAATGGCAGCAATGGGCAGCATGGCCGAGATGAATAACGGATCCGCCTTTACGACAACCGGAACTCCGGGCGTCTATAAGGGCAAAGTTGATATCGAAATGGCTGGTGAATGGCAGGCCCAGATAACGTATGAAGGCCCGGCCGGAAAAGGAGCATTTTCGTTGCCCGTCAGAGCGAAGTAAGCAGGGATGATACATAAGCTCATCGAGTGGTCGTTAAATAATCGCGGACTGATAATCGTGTTTTATATCGGTGTCGCTGCCGCTGGTTATTGGGCCTTGCTGCGCACGCCGATCGACGCGATTCCCGACCTTTCGGACAATCAGGTAATTGTTTTTACAGATTGGACAGGACGCTCGCCGCAGGAGGTTGAAGACCAGGTGACTTATCCGCTTGTCACAAATCTCCAGGGGCTTCCCGGTGTGCGCGTAATCCGTGCAAACTCGGCTTTCAGTTTCTCGATGATAAACATCATCTTTGAGGACAACGTGGATCTTTACTGGGCGCGAACGAGAGTTTTGGAGCGTCTCAATTTGGTTACAAAACAGTTGCCCGAAGGTGTCGTCCCGACACTCGGCCCCGATGCGACAGGTGTCGGGCAGGTTTTTTGGTACACGATTGAATCCGATTCGATGAATTTGCGTGACCTCCGCTCAGTTCAGGATTGGTACGTGCGCTATCAGCTCAATTCCGTTCCGGGCGTTGCTGAGGTTGCGTCGGTCGGCGGTTACGTTCAGCAATATCAGATCGACATCGACCCGAATAAACTGCGTGGCGTCAACATTCCGATTTCCACCGTCGTCGAGGCGGTGCAGAAATCAAACAATAACGTTGGCGGCAATGTCGTCGAACAGGGCGGACAGTGGGCGGTCGTTCGCGGGATCGGATTGATAGGCTCGGTGGAAGATGTCGAAAACATAATGATCGGTTCATCAAACGGCACGCCGATCTTTGTCAAAAACGTGGCCGAAGTAAAGCTAGGCAACGCATTTCGCACCGGAGCACTCGACAAGAACGGTAAGGAAGCCGTTGGCGGCGTGGTGATCGCGCGTTACGGTGTCAACACACTCGAAGTTATCGAGGGAGTTAAACAAAAGATCGAAGCTTTACAGGCCGGACTACCCGCGGGAGTTCGCATTGTGCCGTTTTATGACCGCACACAGCTTATCAATCAAGCAACCGGTACTCTCAAGCGAACGCTTATCGAAGAGTTGATCCTAGTTACCCTTGCACACATCATCTTTCTCGCACATTTCCGCTCGATCTTGATCGTCACGATTCCGCTGCCGCTGGCGGTCCTGATGTCGTTTCTCTTCATGTATTTCATGGGCATCAGTTCAAATCTGATGTCGCTCTCGGGAATTGCCATCGCTATCGGCGTTCTTGTCGACGCGGGAATTGTCGTCACGGAAAACGCCTTTCGGTTTATGGAGATAAGGAAGATTGACCCGAAAGACCGCAAGGCGGTGTGGGAGGTTGTTCTCGAATCGACAAAACTTGTCGGGCGCCCCGTTTTCTTTTCGATGGCGATCATTATTCTAGCCTTTATTCCGGTATTTGCCCTGATCGGTCAGGAAGGAAAGCTCTTTCATCCGCTTGCCTTTACAAAAACATTTGCCATGGCCGGGGCGACGATCCTCGCCGTGACGCTCGTGCCGGTACTCTGCACATTTCTGATCGGTGGAAAAGTTCATTCGGAGGGAGCCAATCCAGTTATGCGTTTCTTGCGGCGGCTTTATGAACCGACGCTGCTCCTCGCGCTCAAGCATCGGGTTTTGGCCATCTGTTCGGCTCTCGTCCTGTTTCTCGGAGCGATCATCCTGGCGATGGGCATCGGCAGCGAGTTTATGCCGCCACTTAACGAAGGCGACGTGATGTACATGCCGATAACCGACCCGTCGATCTCAATTGATGAGGCGAGCAAGATAATGAGCAAACAGGGCGAGATGCTTAAAGAATTTCCAGAGGTCGAAACGGCGGTCGGCAAAGCCGGACGAGCCGAGACCTCGACCGATCCGGCGCCGACGAATATGAATGAGACGCTCATCCATCTCAAACCGCAGGATCAGTGGCGGCCGGGATTGACCCGCGAGGATCTGATCAGCGAAATGGATGAAAAGCTGCGGATGCCAGGCGTTACAAATATTTGGACGCAGCCGATCATTAACCGCATCGAGATGCTTTCAACAGGAATACGAACTCAGGTCGGCATCAAGATTTTCGGTAACGATCTGAAACAGCTCGAAACGCTTTCGCGTCAGGTCGCGGAGTCGGTCAAGAAAGTTCGCGGCGCCGTCGATGTCTATCCCGAACAGATCGGCGGCTCACCCTATATCGATATTAAGATCGATCGTCCGGCCGCCGCACGATACGGAATCGACGTTTCGGTAATTCAAGACACGATTGAAAAAGGCATCGGCGAAACGAATCTTTCCGTAACGGTCGAGGGACGACGCCGTTTCCCAGTCCGCGTGCGTTATGCCAAAGAATTTCGAAATACGCCTCAGGCGCTCGGTCAGATACCTATCGCTATGTCCAATGGCGGCTCGGTTCCGCTCTCACAAGTTGCTGAAATTCGTTCGGTCGAAGGCGCGACTATGATCCAAAGCGAAAATGGTTTACTTCGCGGCACGGTACTTTTGAATGTTCGCGGCCGCGATGTCGGCAGCTTTGTCGATGAGGCGAAGGAAAAGATAAAAGAAGTTGAACTGCCGACGGGATATTACATCGCATGGAGCGGCCAATACGAGAATCAGCAGCGTGCCAAGAGCCGTTTGCTCTTTGTCGTTCCGATTGTGCTGTTGATCATCTTCGGTTTGCTTTATCTCACGTACCACTCGGTAGTTGAAGCCGCCCACGTTTTGATGGCGGTACCGTTCGCTTTAACCGGAGGCGTCTATCTTGTCTGGCTTCTCGGCTACAACTTTTCGGTTGCGGTTTGGGTCGGCTTTATCGCTTTGTTTGGCACTGCGGTCCAGACGGCGGTAGTCATGGTTATCTATCTAAATGAGTCTGTTGAGAACCGGCGAAATGAATTGGGAAGACAGTTAACGTCCAGAGAACTCATGCAAGCGGTCATCGACGGAGCTCTGCTACGTTTGCGGCCGAAGGTAATGACAGTAACCACGGTGGTCGTCGGGCTATTACCGATCATGTGGAGCACGAGCTCAGGTTCCGAGGTAATGAAGCCGCTAGCCGCTCCCGTTCTGGGCGGAATGGTATCGAGTCTATTGCACGTCCTGATCATTACGCCAGTAATCTTCTATTGGCTTCGGGAACGAGAACTAAAGAAAGAAGTTTGATTGAACAAAAAAGGAGCTTTTATGAAAACAATTGAGAAATATGCTTTGGGTCTATTCCTGACAGCCATCGCTATCGTGGCGATGAACGCTCAGTCACAGGCTCAGGCCAAGTCCACAAAACCAAAATTGCA
>JADYZI010000269.1 GCA_020853255.1 Acidobacteriota bacterium | reverse complement strand
CGATCAACGCGAAGATGACCGACATCATCGAGAAGGTCGCGCCGGGCGTGATCGCGCGCAAGTCGGTGTCGCAGCCGGTGCAGACGGGCCTGAAGTCGGTCGACGCGATGGTGCCGATCGGCCGCGGACAGCGCGAACTGATCATCGGCGACCGCCAAACCGGCAAAACAGCAGTTGCGATCGACACGATAATCAACCAGAAAGGCAAGGATGTGATCTGCGTTTACGTCGCGATCGGACAAAAGGCCTCGACTGTGGCCCAGGTTGTGAAGAAGCTCGAAGATTACGGGGCGATGGATTACACGATCGTCGTTTCGGCCACCGCTTCGGACCCGGCCGCCATGCAGTTCCTGGCACCGTATTCAGGCTGCGCGATGGGCGAATACTTCCGTGACAACGGCCGTCACGCTTTGACCATCTACGACGATCTTTCAAAGCAGGCTGCCGCCTATCGTGAAATTTCGCTGCTGCTTCGCCGTCCTCCGGGCCGTGAAGCATATCCGGGCGATGTTTTCTATCTTCACTCACGCTTGCTGGAACGCGCCGCGAAAATGTCCGAAGCACGCGGCGGCGGAAGCTTGACCAGCCTGCCCATCATCGAAACCCAGGCCGGCGACATTTCGGCTTATATTCCGACAAACGTTATTTCGATCACTGACGGCCAGATCTTTCTTGAGTCTGACCTGTTCAACTCCGGTGTACGCCCGGCCATCAACGTCGGAAACTCGGTTTCCCGCGTCGGCGGTTCGGCCCAGATCAAGGCGATGAAGCAGGTTGCCGGTACACTGCGAATTGACCTCGCACAGTTCCGTGAGCTTGCTGCATTCGCTCAGTTCGGCTCCGATCTCGACAAATCGACCCAGGCACAGCTCGAACGCGGCCGCCGCCTGACCGAGATACTCAAGCAAGGTCAGTATCAGCCGATGCCTGTCGAAAATCAGGTGCTGATCATCTGGACCGTAACAAACGGCCTGGCCGACGACATCGCGGTCGAAGATCTCAAACGCTTCGAAGAAGAACTGACCGCATTTATGGAAAAGGCCCACCCGGCCGTCTTGAACACAATGCGCGAGAAAAAAGCCATCGACGATGATCTGAAAGCTTCGATGAAGGAAGCGGTCGAAGATTTTAAGGCGACACGGTGGTCTGAAAAAAGTGTTGTTGCGGCTGCCTAGCGTTTTTTATCATTGAACAGGCCTCGATTCCCGATCTTTCCCGGGGCCCAAACCAATGATCAATAGCTAGGAGCCTCGATGAACGAAAAGAAGAAATGCGGCCAGTGTGGACTGGTCAACTGGCCCGGCGTTATGGAGTGCGTGCGATGTGGGGCATTCCTAAGCAATAGGGGCCCGGATGCGCCGATCGGACGTAACCCGTATGAGGGTAGTGAGTCAAAGGGGCAAACGTTCTCGTGCTCGGTGCGGCCCTTGTTTTCGCTCTAATAGGCGGAATGATAGCCTTTTACGCGTTTTCGCCGGCTACGCCGAAAACGGCTGATGGAGATCCGCAGCAGCTTACTCCTGTACCGGTGACGATGCCTACCGTGGAGGCTTTCGATTGGCGAAAAGGTTCCGTGAACATGGATGACAAGAGTTTTGCGGAGAGAATGAAGAACATCAACCAAAGTATAGCGGATTCCCCTACACGATATCTTGAGGACAATCCCGGCGGCGGAAAAACATGCACGTTCGTTCGTGCGACCCAATGAGCTGAATAGGCAGATATGGCAAGTCTTTTAGACATGCGCCGGCGAATTAAGTCGGTGAAGAATACGCAGCAGATCACCAAGGCGATGAAGATGGTGGCGGCGGCGAAATTGAAGCGTGCGCAAGACCGTGTGACTGCTTCGCGGCCGTTTGCGGGCAAGATGAGCGCGGTGCTCGGTGATCTGAGCGGCAGAATTGCGGGCGAGTTCTCGCATCCGCTGCTGGACGAACGCGGCGATGAAAAGTATCTCATTGTTCTTATCAGTGCGGACAAAGGCCTTGCTGGTGCATTCAACGCGAATGTGATCAAGGCGACGCAGGCCTTCTTAAAGGAGCATCAGGACAAATCGACCGTTATGGTGCCGGTCGGCCGCAAGGGGCGGGATTTTTTCAAACGCAGGCAGGTAGAGTTTCAGGATGAATACGTCGGCCTGACCGGCAGCGGCCAGGTAAATCATGCCGACGCGGTCGAGATAGCCGACAAGCTGATCAAAACCTTTACCGAGGACGAATCTATAGACAAGGTGTTCGTTGTTTTCACCGAGTTCAAGACTGTCTTGTCGCAAAAACCTGTGATCGAGCAGTTGCTGCCAATTCCGCGAACCGCGGTTGACGATGAGGCCGCCGCCGGTCCGCAGGCTGAGTACATCTACGAACAACCGGCGCCGGAGATATTCGGGCGGCTTCTGCCAAAGCAGGTCGAAACCCAGATCTATCGCGGAATGCTTGAATCGGTCGCCTCGGAACAGGGATCGCGAATGACCGCGATGGATTCAGCCTCAAAGAACGCGGCCGAGTTGATCGATACGCTGACGCTCAACATGAACCGCATCCGCCAGGCGGCGATCACCAAGGAAATTATCGAAGTCGTTTCCGGCGCCGCGGCGGCGTAAACTTTAGTTCAATCACAAATGCCAGCTGAAGCTGGAACTAAAAACGAGGGACGGCGCAGATGGCTTACGGCCTATGTGCCGTTAGTGCTTTGGCTAGTGGTTGTGCTTGGCCTCGGGACAGGGATCGGTTCTTCGGATGAGACCTCGCGGATCATTCGCCCGATCCTAAAGTGGCTCCTCCCGCATTCGCCTGCCTCGACGATAACCGCCATTCATTCGGTCATTAGAAAGTTCGCGCATTTTGCCGAGTATGCCTTTTTTGCCGCCCTCGCCTGGAACGCGTTCAAACGCCTCCCGTATCCCTTTCTTCCGGCCTTTCTACTCACTGCGGCGGTTGCCTTCATCGACGAATTTGGCCAAAGCCTCAATGTCTCACGAACGTCCTCGCTCTACGACGTCCTGATCGACTGCACCGGCGGCCTTTTTGCGTGCCTATCTATTTGGCTTATCATAAGATATCGCACTGACCGGCCCGGCCATTGAACCGTTTCCTTACAAAACTCTTACAATCGATTTTTGCCCACATTTGGCAGAAATGATGCTAACCTATGCTTGCGGTTACCCTTCTCCAGGGCATTCAAACCGCTGCCTGATCTCTTGTCGAACGAATCAACGGATAATCCATTTCGGATAAATTATGAAAAGATCGATCCTCCTCTTCGTCGTGTTCCTACTATCATCGGCTGCTCACTGCTTCGCGCAGCAGACGGAAGCGTTTGATATTGCAACTTTTCAGCCGCCAAAGGGATGGCAGAGGCAATCTGGTGCGGATGGCGTCCAGTTTTCTATCGAAGACAAATCGGCCGGGGCTTTCAGCTTGATAACGTTGTTCCGGTCGGTCCCTTCGCTCGGCGATTCGAAGGAGAATTTCGATGCCGCGTGGCGAACGATCGTGAAGGAGGCCGTAAACGTCACGGAGGCCCCGACGATGCAGCCATCGGCCGATCCGCAGGGTTGGAAATT
>JADYZI010000268.1 GCA_020853255.1 Acidobacteriota bacterium | reverse complement strand
GCATCGCCTTTTCGAGCATCATCTCGCAATCCTGATCAAGCTGGCAGAATTCGCGTATCTGTCTCGGGGCCATTGCCGAATTTGAATAAACGCCTTCGCTCCCAAGCCTTGCTAACTGTGTTTCCCGTGCCCTGATAACACGTTCGCGCACCGCCTGCGAGCCTTCGGCAGGCTCGCCCGCTTTGCCGCGAAGCTCCTTGAATTTGACCGCCGGAACATCGATGTGTATATCAATTCGGTCCATCAACGGGCCTGAGATCTTGCCGACATATCGCTGTATCTGCATCGGCGAGCATTTGCATTCGCGTCCCGAACCAAAATAGCCGCACGGACACGGGTTCATCGAGGCGACCAGCGTAAAATTAGCCGGAAATGTCAACGAACTTGCCGCACGCGAAATAGTTACCTGCTTGTCCTCCATCGGCTGGCGAAGTACTTCAAGTACGCTCCGGTCAAATTCCGGCAGTTCATCCAGGAACAGCACGCCGAGATGGGCAAGCGAAACTTCACCCGGACGCGGAATCGATCCGCCGCCGATCAGCCCGGCGTGCGAAACGGTGTGATGCGGCGATTTGAACGGCCTTTCGCGGATCAGGCCCGAACGGCCTGTCAGGCCGGCGACCGAGTGGATCTTTGTTATCTCGAGCGCCTCTTCAAACTCAAGCGGCGGCAAAATGGTTGGGAGCCGCTTTGCAAGCATCGTTTTACCCGAGCCGGGCGGGCCTATGAACAAAATATTGTGGCCGCCGGCGCTGGCCACTTCCAGAGCGCGTTTTGCGGTCTGCTGGCCGCGAACCTCGGAAAAATCGACACCGTATTTTGTCGCCGCCGATTTGAATTCGCTTAGGTCAAGCTTCATTGGCGGTATCGATGAAGGCTGGCCGCCGCAGAGGTCGTTTATTAGCCGCGAGGCGGAACGGAGGTCTCGGATCGGGTAAACGTTCAGTTCCTGAACGACCGCAGCCTCGGTAGCGTTCTCTTCGGGAACAAGCAGGTTGGATATGCCATTCTCGCGGGCCGCGAGAGCTATCGAGAGGGCGCCGCGAACAGGCCGAACACGTCCATCAAGCGAAAGCTCGCCTATGCTCAGCGTACTTCCGGCGTTGTCGGTATTCCCAAAATCACCGTTCGCACCAAGGATCGCAAGTGCAATAGGCAGGTCAAAGCTCGCGCCTTCCTTTCTTACATCCGCCGGCGCAAGGTTCACGGTCGTCTTATGGATAGGAAAGAAAGATCCGCTGTTCTTGATCGCCGCACGAATACGTTCGCGTGATTCGCGTATGGCTGTGTCCGGCAAGCCGACGATTATGAACGGCGGAGCGAGATCGGTTTCTCCAGGTGCAGGCTGGAGATTGACCTCGATATCCACGATCAGGGCATCGATGCCGTAAACGGCCGCGGACTGCGTGAGGAAAAGCATAAATTCTCGAAAATTACCGGATGGAACAAAGAAATTTCCTTGAAGTGTAGCTTAAATCCGCAGAAAATATAAAATCCCATTGCGTTTCGAAGACTCCTGTTTCGGGATTTTCGTCTCTTGATTCGTGCATTTCGTGGTGGCGAAGCCGAGGACGGGTCCACGAAAAAAACGAAACAAGAAACGAAAATCCACGAATTATGGTCCCTTACGGCAAAGTTGGCTGCTTGAATAAACGCTACAGAAAGTTCAATCTTCTCAACAATTTACTTTACCTTTTCGGATTTTCATCATAGAATCACTTTATCTCTACCGGTTTTCCGGAGGCTGAGGCAACCTGAATTTGGAGGTAGGCCATCATAGCGAACGACAATTTCCTAAATTCCGGCAATTTAAGAGGAGTTAGCATGGATCCAACCTCCGCGGCGATCGAGCAGGATATTCCTTTCGGGTATGAGGACAGCCTGGAGTTGTCGTTTGTCCAGCCAGTGGCAGAAACGGCCGTTTCCTTTGATTCGGCAACGCCTGACATTCAACTTTGCCGCTTTGCGGGCGATGGTAATATTGGCGCGTTCGAGCTGATATATCAACGCTATCACCGCCGGACGTACAGCCTCACGCTTCGGATGACCAACAGCCCGACCGAGGCTGAAGACCTGACGCAGGAAGTCTTTATCCAGCTCTTTAGAAAGATCGGCAGCTTTCGCGGTGATTCGGCGTTTTCAACGTGGCTTCACCGTTTGACGGTCAATCAGGTGCTGATGCACTTTCGCCGCCGAAGTGTAAAGAATGAGAAAACGTCGGAAGATGGCGAAATGCCGGAGCAGACCGTTGTCGGCAGTGCAAATCCTCGCAAAATGCAGATAGTTGACCGCATTGCGTTAAAAAACGCGATCGCGGAACTGCCGAACGGTTACAGGAATGTGTTTCTACTCCACGACGTTGAAGGATACGAACACGAAGAGGTCGCCAAAATGCTGAAGATCTCAGTAGGCACCTCTAAATCGCAATTGCACAAGGCCCGCCTGAAGCTGCGTGGGCTGCTGATCAGACAAACCGAGGAAAAATCTTCCGCTTCACAGGCAACCAACACCGGAATCGCCTAATCTATCTAGTTTGATCACGGGAACTTAGCGGGTGGGGCCGCCGCTGCTCAATGCGGGGCACTGCTTAGTTGCGTAAATGTAATGACCTGCGAAGGATGCCAAGAGAATCTAAGCCTGTTCCTGGACAATGAGCTGGATGAAAAAACGTCGCTCGCGGTCCAGACGCACTCGTCGTTCTGTGCGGACTGCGCAAAGGTTTGCGAGGACTTTGCCTTGATCCTCGATTCCTGCAAGGCTGATCTGCCCGCCGAACTGCCGCCGCCTAATGCTGAAGCACTCTGGTGCCGGATCAACAATATTATTGAAAGCGAGGTCAACTCGCAACCGGTGCCTGAAGAGAAGCCGCGTGGCTGGTTCAGCCGGGGCTTCACATTATCGCAATTGGCATCGGCGGCCGTGGCCATTGCGCTGATAAGCTCGCTGCTGACCATCGTTGGAGTAAGGAATTATTTCGAGCCTACCGGCGAGGACTTTAGCTCGCGTTCGGACGCGACACAAACCACGTTTGAGAAAGTGTTCAGCAAGATCGGCCTGATCGAAACGCCGCAGGCGTCCAGGCTCAAACGCCTGAAGGAGCAGCAGGCGGCGATCGAATACTGGAACAAGCGTGTGCAAGTCCGCCGGGCCCAATGGGACGGAAAAATGCGCGAAGCGTTTGACCGAAATTTGAATGAGATCGATGAGGCAGTGACAGGATATACGATCATGCTTGAAAAGAACCCGCAGGATGGGCTTTCAAGTGAAATGCTCGATTCGGCGCTGGATGAGAAAATGAATCTTCTCCGGGCGTTTGCTGAATTATAATGACCGACCGTAGTGATGGCCTGCAGTATTTTTAACATTTCGCGCTTTTTTAATGCTCGAAGAACTACGATTCTGCTGTTAATGAACGTAGTTCTTTTCTTTGGCGT
>JADYZI010000267.1 GCA_020853255.1 Acidobacteriota bacterium | reverse complement strand
CTTGAACCCCCGACCTGATGATTACAAATCAACTGCTCTACCAACTGAGCTACACCGGCTTGGGTGAGTGTTTGCGGGGAGCCGCAATCGACGATACTAGCAAACGGGTGGATTTGAGCGCAAGTGCGGATGGCCAGGGTTTGGGCGGATGGAACCTGATCCGCTCACTGGGCGTTTCAATTTGGTGGTTTCTCACGTGTCGAAATCGGCGTACCTACCGGGTTCCAACGCCGCGGATCATTTGGATCACGCGTTAGGAATGAACCGGTTCCCCACGCAGTATCGTCAGTAAAATAGATCATTGATATTCTGATCTTCACCCGCGCCAGGCTGTCGAGTGCTTGCCGCGATTCGAGAAATTTTTTTAGCTGGCCAAACATCGAGTCATCCAAGGCCATTTCGACATTCCCGCCCGCCGGCACAGGTTTCTGCCCCTTGATGGTCTCGTACTGCTCAGCCTTACGTATAGGTTGGGGACCGTATGAGAACGAGAAGATCATGACATTTCCTGTCGCCAGGGTTTCCGGAAATTCGAGATCCAGCAATATGTACGAAATGTCCTTCCCCGAATTGTTCTTTATCCTGACCTTGAGCCCCTTCAACCAGTCCGAATCCGCTGAAAACCTCTCATCTACACCAACCGGCTGATCTCCGCGAAACAGGCGATCGATCTTTATGGGCTCGTTGAACCAATAGTCGCGACTGATCTGGCGGCGGCCATCGTTAGAAGCTGCGGCGACGCCGAGATTGATCTGCATTTCAGATATGCGCGGTCGGATACCCTGAAGGTCACCCCGGCCAAGATAGTCAAGTCTTAGACCGATCATCGCCATGCCGTATCCCTTAATGAACCCCCGCCCTCGCTTTGTTTTTGTATCGATGCGAGACGTGTCCGCCAAAAAGGGTTCTCTCGTCAGAGACTCGCGCAAGGCCGTGTCATCGTTCCTTTCAATTATCTGATTTTCGTCGGAGACAGCGGCCCTCTGGCCATCAAAAATCCCCTTTACGTACTCCCCTTCCCCGATCGAATCCGGACCCCAAAATGATCCGTCCCTAAAGATCACAAAATCTACTGAAACAACATACGGATCAGCTTCGAACGGCTTCGTGATCGGGCCGTTCAAGCCCTGGGCTGCCCCGGGACCGATCGCGGCCCCAAGGACAATCGACGCCTGTTTGTCCGCTTCTTCGAGGCCGGCTAGCACAAATCCCCAGACAATTTTCGGGCTCGTGTTGTTTACGGTATATTGAAGACGTTTGAACCCATTGCCAAAATCGTAAACTGTGTTCGACGTTATGCGTATTGGGCTGCCAGGCTGATCGGCGATCTGTAAATTTTGCGGAGGAGGCAGGCTCCTGGGTTGTGCCCCTGCGACCGGGAAAAAGCATAAAGCTACCGCAATGGCGGCAACGGCCCGCCCTGACCAGCGGGTGGTCGTGTTAGCGAATACCATACGACGATCCTCCGACGAGAAAATTCAAGATAACGGTACTGTACGCCCAGGCCTGATCGCCGTCAATGGTTTTGCTGCTTATTTTTCATACCATCCGGACCTTGTTAGGCACCATCGAATGACAAGTTGGTTAAACTCTCTCCGGGGCGATATAATTCGCACATCGTCGCATTTGACCCTAAACCAATAAGGAAGTCGAAATATTTATGAGAAAGAATGCTGCCCTTTCGTTTGTTTTACTTTGCACCCTTGTCCTTTCGCAGGCGTCCTTTGTTTTTGCCCGGTTCGATGAAGGCATGTATATGCCGGACAAGATCGCCGGAATCGCGGGATTGAAAAAGCGTGGATTGAAGATCAGTCCGCTGGAAATCTACAACCCTGCGGGCGGCGGCCTGTCAGAAGCGGTCGTCCGATTGAGCATCGGGTGCACTGCTGAATTCGTTTCTCCCGAAGGGCTGATCCTTACAAATCATCACTGCGGACTTGACGCGGTCGTCTCCGCTTCAACGCCGGAAAAGGATCTGGTCGAGACGGGCTTTCGCACGGACGGCCGAGCGGGCGAGATACCTGCAAAGGACTATTCGATATTTATCACTGAACGCGAAGAGGACGTGACCGCAAAAGTAATGAAGGGTACCGAGAACTTGACAGGCGAGGCGTTAGCGGCCGCGATCAAAAGCAATGTTGACGCTCTGACCGCTGCTGAGAAGGCAAAGGCGCCGGCGGACTCTACTATCCGCATTCAGGTGATGAACAACGGATATTTTGCTTATCTATTCCAGACACGTGAGATCAGCGACATACGCGTTGTTTACGTTCCGCCGCGCAATATCGGGGTGTTCGGCGGCGATCCTGACAATTTTGAATGGACGCGCCACACCGGCGATTTCACGTTTCTTCGGGCGTATGTAGCCCCGGATGGCTCCTCCGCACCATATTCGGCCAGCAATGTCCCGTACAAGCCAAAACGCTTTCTAACGATGAACATCGGCGGGCTAAAGGACAATGATTTTACATTTATACTCGGCTATCCGGGCGGAACAACTCGTTATCGCGAAAGCCAGTCGATCGAATACGCACGCGAGGACAACTTCCCATTCCTTTGGAGGTGGCTTGACGCACGCAGTGCCGCACTTCGCGAGATCGGCCGTACGGATGAAGAAAAGCGTATCAAGTATCAGTCGGACATAGCGAATTTCGATAACTCCCGCAAAGTGTTTGAAGGCGGCGAGCGGCGGCTGAACCAGGCTGACGTTGTCGAAAAACGCCGTGCCGAAGAAGCGCGCTTTGCCCAATGGGTCGCTGCCGACCCGGCACGCCAAAAGAAATACGGGACCGTCCTCGCTGACATCGCCGCCGCTTCGGCCGAATCGAACAAGTACGCAAAACGCGACATCCTTGTCCGCAGAATGGGCGACGGCACAATGCCCATGTTCCGCTCGATCTATCTGGCGGTTGCCGAAAACAAAATGCTCAGCGACAGCGAACGACAGGCAAAGCTGGCTGAGATCCAAAAGTCACTTGCCGGCCGTGAGCCTATCTACGAACGTGAAATGTTGAAATTTTTCCTTCGCCAGTTTGCCGAGCTGCCCGAAGGACAAAAGTTCGACGGTGCCGAAAAACTCTTCGGATCATTTGGCGGACAAGCCCGTGTTGCCGCCGAGACCGCGTTCGCAGAGAACATCGCCGAGGGAGATTACTGGACCGCGCAAACGGTGGCGGCTCTTTACGGGCCGCAGACCCTGGACTTCAGGCCCGAACGCGACAACGTCAAGGCATTCGCCGCCGCGTTAAAAATAGAAAAGGATGCGGCCAATGCCCGTGCCATCGCATTTGCCGGAAAGATCGATCGCCTGCGGCTTCTTTATCAGCAGGGCATGGCAGAGATGAAGGGCATTACGCCTTATCCGGACGCAAATTCAACGCTTCGATTTTCGTTCGGAAATGTGAAGGGCTACGCTCCGCGCGAGGCAGAGTACAGAACGCCCTTCACTACGATGAAAGGAATGTGGGAAAAGGACACCGGCATCAACCCGTTCGATATGCCGCAAAAGCTGAAAGACCTGCAGGCAAAACAGGACTTTGGCCGGTATGGCCAAGGCGATTCGGTCGTCGTGAACTTTCTCTGCACCGCCGACATCATCGGCGGCAACAGCGGCTCGCCGGTGTTCAACGGCAAGGGCGAACAGGTTGGGCTGGTTTTTGACGGAAACTACGAAGGTCTCGGGAACGATTATTACTACGACCCGAATGTGAACCGGACGATCGCGGTCGATATCCGATTCGTACTATTCGTCACCGAAAAGTTCGGCGATGCGAAATGGATCGTTGACGAAATGAGAGTAGTAGGCGGCCCAAAGGCAAAGGCCGCGTCGAATTGAGGCGTTTACGCTAAAAGCCGGGCATCGGAGTCGCTAAAAGTCAAAAGTCCGGAGTTCGATCGACTCTGGACTTTTGATCTTGGACTCTCGCCTTGGATGCCCTACGGTTTATTGACAGCTTCCTCAAGAAGCTCAGAATTTTCGCCGAGCTCTTTAAGCTTCGCCACCATTTCGCGCGCTTTGGCGTCGTATTGCCCAGCCTTTGCGTGATTTTTCGCAACTCGTTCAGCATTCCGCATCGCAAGGTACGTATAGCCCAACGCACGATAGCCTTCTCCATATTTTCCGTCCAAACGGACGGCCTCAAGACCTGAGGTAAGAGCTTCCGGATATCGCTTCAGGTTCCGCAGACACACTCCAAGCGTTCTGTGGCCGCCCGGGTATTTCGGGTCGAGAACGATGCCTTTTCGTGCGTAGGTTTCGCAAAGCTGCGGCTTGTT
>JADYZI010000266.1 GCA_020853255.1 Acidobacteriota bacterium | reverse complement strand
TCGATGCACAGCGTTCGCCTTCGGCAAGGATGTCATCGTTCATTGCCAAACACATCGAACAGCCTGCGTCGCGCCATTCAAATCCTGCGTCGAGAAAGATCTGCGCGAGGCCTTCATCCTCAGCCTGTTGCTTTATGAGCATTGAACCGGGTACGATCATCGCGTTGACCTTACTGCTGACCTTATGCCCCTTCGCAACCTTGGCAGCTTCGCGCAGGTCTTCGATCCGCGAGTTTGTGCATGATCCAATGAACGCGCGGTCAATAGAGATATCCTCTATCTTTTGCGCCGGTTCGAGGCCCATGTATTCAAGCGCACGTTCGAACGACTTCCTGTCGTTTTCGTCCGAACTATCCGGCAGATCAGGAACCGTCCGTGTTACTGGTGCCGACATTCCCGGCGAAGTTCCCCATGTCACGAACGGCTCGATCGACGCGGCATCGAACTCGACAGTCCTGTCGTAGGCCGCTCCTGCGTCTGTCGGGAGATCTGACCAAGCTTCGACCGCATGCTCCCAGCGTTCGCCCGATGGAGCGTATCGCCGGCCCTTTAAAAATTCGAACGTCTTGTCGTCCGGTGCGATCAGGCCAGCCTTTGCACCGGCCTCGATGCTCATATTGCAGACGGTCATTCGGCCTTCCACCGACAGGCCGCGGATCGCGGAACCGGTGTATTCGATGACGTGGCCGTTGCCGCCGTCGGTGCCGATGCGGTTGATGATCGCAAGTATCACATCTTTTGCGGTCACGCCGAACTGCAATTCGCCTTCGACGTTGATCTGTAGATTCTTCGCCTTTTTCTGCTGAAGCGTCTGCGTTGCAAAAACGTGCTCGACCTCACTTGTGCCAATGCCGAACGCAAGAGCGCCGAACGCTCCATGCGTGGAAGTGTGCGAGTCGCCGCAAACGATCGTCATTCCTGGCTGGGTCAATCCTTGCTCGGGCCCGAAAACGTGAATAATGCCTTGCTGGACCGCATCGAGATCGTAGAATTTCACGCCAAAATCACGCGTGTTCTGACGAAGCGTTTCAACCTGCTGGGCGGCGATCGGGTCTTTGAACGGAAGATGCCGGTTGAGCGTCGGGATGGCGTGGTCCACGGTCGCAAATGTAAGGTCCGGCCGGCGCACCTTTCGGCCGTTCAGCCTCAGCCCCTCGAACGCCTGCGGCGACGTTACCTCGTGGATCAAATGCAGATCAATATAAAGAAGCGAAGGCTTGCCCGCTTCTTCGTGAACAATGTGAGATTCCCAAATCTTGTCGTAAAGCGTTCTCATTTGATCAGGCGGTTTTAGCGTTGATCTTACCCGCAGCATTGGCGGCCGCACGCTCGCGAACCAAATTTCCCATTTCCTGCGTGGTCACGAGTTTTGCGTAACCTTTCTCCGCAAGGTCGCCCGTCCTATAACCTTCTTCAAGTGTCTGTTCGATCGCGGCTTCGATAGCGGCGGCCGCCGATTCGTTCTTTGCCGAGTATCTTAGCAGCATCGCCGCCGAAGCTATTCCACCAAGCGGGTTTGCAATATTCTTACCCGCGATCTGTGGTGCCGAGCCGTGCACCGGTTCATAAAGTCCAATGTCGGACCCAATGGTCGCCGATGCCAGCATCCCGAGCGATCCCGTCAGCACCGCAGCTTCGTCCGAAAGAATATCGCCGAACAGATTTTCGGTCAGGATCACATCGAACTGTGTCGGCGCCGTGACCAAATGCATCGCACATGCATCGACGAATAGGTGCTCAAGCTCAACATCCGGGTAATCGGCCGCGATGCGCGTTACCGTTTCACGCCAGATCTGCGAAGTTTCAAGCACATTTGCCTTATCAACGGACGTCACTTTTTTTCGGCGGCCGCGGGCGGATTCAAAGGCGACGCAGGCTACGCGTTCGATCTCTTCGACAGAATAACGCATCGTGTTATATCCGCCGGTTCGGCCGTCTTCAAACCCGCGCGGCGTGCCGAAATAAAGCCCGCCAAGAAGCTCGCGAACGATCAGCAGATCAGTACCGGCAAATATCTCACGCCGCAGCGGAGACGAATCGATCAGGGCATTCACCGCCTTTGAAGGGCGAAGATTGGCAAAACCGCCGAGCGCTTTTCTCAATCCAAGCAATCCGATCTCGGGCCTCTTTTCCGGCGGCAGATCGTCATAATCGGGCGAGCCGACGGCACCGAGAAAAACTGCGTCACTGCTTAGACAGGCCTCCCTGGTCTCGTCCGGCAGCGGCGAACCTTTTTCCTTGATCGCTACGCCGCCAATAAAATGTTCTTCGGTTTCGATCTCAAGGCCGAAGGCAGCAGCGACGCTGGCCAGCACGCCCATCGCCTCGCGTGTTACTTCGGGCCCAATGCCGTCGCCGGGAAGTACTGTTATTTTCATACCGCTTTTTCTCTAAAAGCTGCGATCATGCCGCGATCAATGTCGCCGAGCGCTCATGAACGATGCCGATCAGGTCCTGTTCGTAAATATTCTTTTTCTTATCGGCCAGTTCGACAAAACGGGTGTAAATATCGGATATCTCTTCCTGATCGAAGGTAAAGCCGAGTTCCTCATACCGCGATGTCAACGCATGCCGGCCCGAATGTTTGCCAAGCACGATATCGTTTTTCGGAATGCCGACCGATTCCGGCGTCATTATCTCGTAACAAAGCGGGTTGCTCAACACGCCGTGCTGGTGAATGCCGGCCTCGTGCGCAAAGGCGTTGCGGCCGACAATGGCCTTATTTGGCTGGACGCCAAAACTGATGATCGACGAAAGCAGCGAGCTGGTCGAATATATTTCGGCCGTATTGATATTGTTCGCAAACGGCATCTTGTCCGCACGAACCGCACACGCCATAACAAATTCTTCAAGCGACGCGTTCCCGGCCCGTTCTCCAATTCCGTTGATGGTGCATTCGACCTGCCGTGCCCCCGCCTCGACCGCGGCAAGGCTGTTTGCGACGGCAAGGCCAAGATCATTGTGGCAGTGAACGCTGATCGTAACATCGCGGTCGCCAACCACTCTTTGTTTGACGGTGCGGATCAAGTTGGCGTATTCCGTAGGAAGCGTATAGCCGACCGTATCCGGCACGTTCAGTATCGTCGCACCCTCTTCGACAGCGGCCGCAAATACCTCACAGATAAAATCAATGTCACTTCGGGTAGCATCTTCGGCGGAAAATTCTACTTCGTCTGCGAGGCACGCGGCCGCCCGCACAGCTTTGCGGGTCATCGCCAGCACTTCTGACCTGGTTTTCTTTAGCTTATACTCAAGATGTATATCTGAAGTAGCGACAAACGTGTGGATGCGTGACCGGGCGGCATTTTTGAGAGCGTCGCCGGCACGGAAAATGTCCCCTTCGACCGTTCGGGCGAGAGCGGCGATGGTCGCATTTCGGCATTCGGCGGAAACGGCGCGAACGGCGTTGAAATCGCCTTCGGACGCGATCGGGAAACCGGCTTCTATTATGTCAACGCCAAGCTGCTCAAGC
>JADYZI010000265.1 GCA_020853255.1 Acidobacteriota bacterium | reverse complement strand
CGCTTTACATGGCCCTGGCCGATAAAACGCGGCTTCGGGTGTTGAACCTTATGCGCGATGAGGAAGTTTGTGTTTGCTTCTTTGCCGAAGTGCTGGGCGACAGTCAGCCAAAAATTTCGCGGCATCTTGCCTATTTGCGAAACGCGGGGCTCGCTACCGCACGGCGCGATGGTAAGTGGATGCACTACAGCATTGTCGAGCCCGAAAGCGAAGGCGGGAAAGAAGTGCTAAATGCCGTGCTTTCCTGGCTAGACGAACAACCTGAAATGCGGGCTGAGCGTGAAAGATACAAACGGGTCTGCTGCACACCTGAGCTGCTGGTCCAGATCGCCCGAACGCCAATCACTTTTACAGGTCCTCAGCCGCCGTCAACGGAGGTGGAAGGCACCGAGACGATGCCCGGACCGGAAATGGAATTCGAGTACGCGGGTTCCGCACATAATGAGATCGAGGAATTTCTGCTTTGAAAATTTTGCTGCCTCTTGCCGATCTCTGCTTCTTTCGCGAACTTTGTCAACCTTTTGCGGCCCTTGTGTTAACGGTTGTTCCCAACACAAAGCTCACCAAGTTGAAGACACAAAGGGCACAAAGGTACTTGCGATCCAGATGTTACAGTGCTGGTGATCATTCCCGTTCTTTCTGCGGAATTTTGTTCGTATAAGGACAATGACGGCAGCCGCTGCCGCAGCAATAGCCGCGCTTGCGTAAGAACTCGCCGGTCAAGACCATCAGGCCGTTCTCGAAATAATAATCGACGCCTTCTTGAAATTCTCGAGCCTGCCCAGGTTCTTCTATTTCCTTTTCATGCTCGTCGTTCATATAAGGCAAGAAATTCTTTGTTCCCCTCGGCGCCAAGGATCGGTGATTCGATGACACCGCCGCAGGTCAGCCTAAGATTTTCGGCAAAGCGATTGATCTCATTGACGACCCGCTCATGTTTTTCTGGTTCGCGAACGATCCCGCCTTTGCCGACCTCTCCTTTGCCAACTTCAAATTGAGGTTTGATAAGCACGATGATGCGGCCTTCCGCATGGAGTAGCGGAAGCAATACGGGCAGAAGCTTGGTGACTGAAATGAATGAGACATCCACCACCGCAAGGTCAAATCTTTCGGAGAAATTCTCTGGTTTCAGATCGCGGGCGTTGGTCTTTTCCATCACTGTCACCCGCGGATCCGTGCGGAGATCCCACACCATCTGGTTCGTTCCCGAATCGACCGCCACGACACGTGCGGCCCCATGCTGAAGCAGGCAATCTGTAAATCCGCCGGTCGATGAGCCTATGTCGATACATACATATCCGTCTGGACGTATATGAAATCTCTTAAGTGCGGCTTCAAGCTTCAATCCGCCGCGGCTTGCGTATCGGGTTTCCGGACCGCCGCCTTTTATTCGTATCGTCACGTCCGCCGGATAGCTTTCTGACGGTTTTTCGACGCGTTTTTCATCAACCAGTACCGAACCGGCCATAATTACGGCCTGGGCCTTTGTTCTCGACTCGATCAAACCCCGATCGACGAGAAGTTTGTCGATGCGTTCGCGTTTCATTTCAGTGTAAACCGCTGCCCAACCTTTGCGACCCCAAACCCGGCTGACCTCACCTGTCGAAGCGCACGCTGGTCGCCCTGGACCAACGGATTGCTGTGATTGAAATGGATAAAGTGAACCTTTGAACGCTCTGCACGAGACAAGCCCGCCAATAGCTGCATTGTTTCTGTGACGAACGGGTGCGGCACTTCGCTCATTGGGCGGTTTATCTCACCGTCGGCAAAAAAGGTCCCATCGATCAGCAAGTGATCGGCCGAACGGACAAGATCGGTGAGGCCCGTCGGCCATTTTTCCCATTTATCGATGTCCGGGATGAATACCAGCGATTGGGAACGGGAATTGATGCGAAATCCGACCGTCTCAGAAAATTCGTCGCGATGTGGAACAAGGAATGGTTCAACAGTAATGCCGTCAGGCAAATTTACTTTCTCTCGGTCGGACAGGCTTTTGAGGTCGATATTCTTTAAGGTCACAAGCTGCGACCAGGGAGCGTTCTCCTCCAGCATCCGCCGCATTCGCGGCATGGCGAAAACGGGGACGGCGTTTGCGTTCATCGACTCGCGGCCTAGATACATCAGGCCGGTGTAATGGCCGATGTGTGCATGGGTCAGAAAGATGCCGGTCAAGGTATTCGACCGGTCACCGGTGGCAGCTTTGAGGAATTCGAACTGCTCCGGCAGATCTGGCGTCGTGTCGAAGATCCAGCGGCTTCTCGTGTCCGGATCGACAAGTGCGATCGATGAGACCCATTGCCGCAGTTTTGGATCGGCCCACGCGCGGCGGCAGAACGGCGAGTCACAGCCCATCTGCGGCACACCGGCGTCCTGCCCTACGCCAAGCACGATCACATACGGCCCGGCCGCCCACACATAAGCAGAAAAGAAAACGATCAGCAGAACTGTTAATAGTGCTTGCATTTTTCGGCCCGCCGGAAAGTGATATTCTATCCGCTGATGGAAAGCGTTGGAAAGCTGAGCGTGTTCGCAAAGTACGCGTGGTTCGTTCTCGGGTACAACTTGCTCGTGATCTTGTGGGGCGTATTCCTGCGTGCGTCACGCTCCGGCGACGGGTGCGGGCAGCACTGGTTGACCTGCGGCGGCGAGGTCGTGCCCTCCGCCCCTGAGTTAAAGACGGTGATCGAATTTTCGCACCGCATCACGAGTGCTCTTGACGGTTTGGTGGTGCTGGCCTTGCTTGTTTGGGCCCTGCTGATCTGGCGTCGAAAGCGTGATGGCATTTCTAAGTACGTGTTAAAGCTGGCAACGGCCTCGTTCATTTTTGTGCTGATCGAGGGAGCAGTCGGTGCCGGCCTTGTGCTGACCGGAAACACAGCCGAGACACTTACGCCGGCGCGCCCTTTCTGGATGGCGGGGCATCTTTTGAATACGCTTGTTCTGCTGGCGCTTCTGACGCTGACGGCATGGTCGGCGACTGTCGGACAACGCGTCAAGCTGTCGGAAGATCGGAACAGGTTGAGATGGATCCTGCTCGGAGCTGGGTTGATCTTCTTGGTGGGAACAAGTGGATCCATCGCGGCGTTGAGCAGCATGATCTTTCCGTCGGGCACTATCACGGAAGGGATCGCAAAGGATTTTTCGCCGACGTCACACATGCTCCTTCGCCTGCGGCTGCTGCATCCGATACTTGCCGTCGGCGGAGCAGTATTTTTGGTGTTCTGGGCTGGCTGGCTGAAAAGGGAAGCAGAAAGTAGATCGATCTCGCGGTGGGCAAATGCTCTTTCGTTGCTCGTTATTGTGCAGCTTGGATTTGGCGCTTTGACGCTTCTGACGCTGGGGCCGATATTGATGCAGCTGGGACATCTTCTCTTGGCGGATGCAGTTTGGATAGCGTTCATTTTGCTCTCCGCAAATCTTCTTTCGGCGCCGGTCCTGACCGATCAAGCAGCCGACCGCCATCTTGCTCCTGCTTCGACCATTGCGTCGAGCGAGAGTTGAACCTCACGCAGTTTTTCGGATACGGCGTTGTCGTCAACGTTCGATCCAACATATATCGGCGTGCCGATGATCACTTTCGCTTTGGTGAACGGCTTCGGGATCTGCAGCCGGTCCCAGCTTCCGATCGTCCAATACTTTTTACACTCGACGACGAACGGCATTATTGGGTTTCCGGTTTTTTTGGCGAGCAGGATGGCTCCGGGTTTTGCAGTGTAGCGTGGGCCTTTTGGGCCGTCAAGTGTAAAAGCCGTTGGCGTGCCGGCCCGCATTGCCTTTATCATTTCGACGAGTGCCCCAACGCCGCCGCGCGTCGATGAACCTCGGATAGCCCCGTAACCAAGCCGCTGGATAAACCGTGCAATATATTCACCATCCTTGCTCTGCGAGGTAATGACGGCAATTCCTCGGTTGCGAAAAAAATAGGTGCCGGCGAATATCCGATCGTGCCAGAATGCATAAATCGGCAGCTTGTTCGCTCGTTCGATCGACTCAAAATTCTCCCAGCCCTCGATCTGAAAGCGGATGGTCGCCCCGATTACGCGTATCAATAAATAGAAGCCCAGATCGGCCGCACGGATGGTCAGCCGGTCCTTAAGCGAATAGCCGGCAAGGCCCGCAGGTAAAAACGCTTTGTTAATTTTGTTGGCCACAAATAGGGAATAAGTAGCAAGTTGGGGTATTATTTGCAACAGGAACCATTATTTTAGCGTAATCATACTAGGCGCGATGCGCCCGTCGGAAATGCAGAGAAAGATCCTGATCATTGACGATTACGACGACCTGGCCAGCTCACTTAGTGACGTCTTTAGCTCGGCAGGCCACCGGGTGGAGATAGTCGAGAACCGCGAACAGGCGATCGGCGATAAAGATGTTGATGCTTACGACATCGTGATCACGGACCTTAGCAGCGATCAGGCCGCGGGCCATGATGTGTTCGCATACTCCCTGCCTGGAACCAACGGATCGTGCCTGCCCGTTTTTCCTGATGGTGAAACCGGAGAGCATGTCAAGGCCTTTAAATTCTGTGCCACCAATTTTCGCCGGGACGAGTTTGATGAGGAAGAGCTGAAGCAGTTCATCGAAACGGTCCTTAATTTCAAGAGCCGGTATCTGGACAAGGAAGACGTAGTAAAAAAACTGCACGAAAAGATCGAATTTGAACTGCCTAGTTCAATATCGCCGATGCATTCGATCCTGGATTATTTGCTTCTACGGGTTGAAAAACTCGGCGGCGTTTGCCTGCAGGAATCGAATCTTTTCGTCGCTCTTGACGAAGCGTTCGTGAATGCTGTAAAACACGGCAATAAATTCAACACTGAAAAGCTGGTCCGCATAACGGCCGAACTTTCAGCCAAAGAGGCCTCTTTTACCGTCGAGGACGAGGGCGAAGGCTTTGACGTAAACTCCATCCCCAACCCGCTCGACCCTGAAAACCTATTCAAAACCAGCGGCCGCGGCGTCCTGTTCATCTACAACATAATGGACGAGGTCAAATACAACGAACGCGGCAACAGGTTGACGATGGTAAAGAAAAATAAAATCCGAAGGGATGCCTAGTTTGTCAATTGGCCACCGAATCAAACCAAAACTAATCTTATCAGAATGCCTATTGACATATAGCGGGGGGGGGGGGTATAATCTGCGCGCTTTCAACGAGCTTGTTCTTCCGTTGAAAGGTACTATTAGGCTGTTGATTGGTCGAGCGTGACGTACCGGTTCGTACATGTCACCGGCACGCTTGTTCGCTCTTTACATTACGGAAAGGAGGAAAAGATGAAAGTCAAATCTCTATCGCCGCTACTCGCCTTGGTGTTATTGGCAATGGGCTTTGCCCTAGCTCAACTAACGAACGTTGAAGTTCAAGCAGAGGCAGGTGTTTGCTGTAGCACCGCGCAAGACTGCCCTGCTACGCAAATCTGCACTAGGCCTGGCAACTCGGCGCCTTGCTGTGATCCGGCTCAACATCCCGGTTGCAAAGGTACCTCGTATTGTCGGGATAACTTTGGTGATTAGTCCTCGAGGCCCTGCCTGTCTACGGACTACCGATACAGCGCTGCATCGGTTCCTAGGTTTGAACCATGTATTCGAAAGTTCCAAACTCGAGACAGAATTTCTTCTTGTTACTGAGCATCCTTGCGTTGCTGTGCGCTTCCGTTGCGCTAAACGTGGCCTTAGCAACTAAGCTGCGAAGCTTGACTACCAAACTTTCGACCCTGGAATCGGAGAGCAGAGCGGAAGGCACTCTTGTCCCGGACCAAGTAGAAGTGAAGAATCTGGATGGTGAAATTGTGGCGATTCCTTTCTCAAAAGATCGCCACACTATTGTTTACGTATTTTCCCCTTCATGTGCGTGGTGCGAGAAGAACCTTGCGAATTTCTCGACCTTGTACGAGAAAAATAAAGGGAAATTCGATTTTCTCGGTATTTCTAGTTCCAGCAAGAACATTCGCACCTATGCTGATAGTCACGGATTGGACTTCCCAGTTTTTACGTCACCAAGTCTCGAGACCATAGATGCGCTGAAGCTTGGAGGAACACCCCATACAATTGTCGTTTCGAATGAGCGCTCAATTCTTAAGAGTTGGAAAGGGGCCTATTTGGGTTCAACGAAATCGGAGATTGAAGCCTATTTTGACCTAGAGCTCCCTGGAGTGTCGGAATGAAAAGACACCATTGTTACCGACGCAGGAGTTCTTTCGGCTGCCGAAGATTTACCGAATCGCTTGTTGTTGGAACCCTAAGTTTGACGGTTTTCTTCTGCACGATAGTAAACGGGCAGATACCCGGCGCCGCCGCCGACGCACGGAAGAATTTGAGTGTAAAAAAGGCGGAACAAGTAATGCTCAGGAGGGCCGCCGCCGAAGATTTTATTCTGATGGCACGAGCACAGCCTGCTGAGATATCAGCCGACTTGTTGCTAGAACTCTTGCTGTCAGACACAGTGCTCGAAAAACAAAGGAAGATCGAGCTTGTTGAGGAGGTTTTTCGTCGCGCATCTGACGCAGCGGAGCCCGTGAAGCTGGTTCGAAGCGTTGGTGATTCGGACACTCGCACAGGATACCTATCTTTGGCTCACAGCCTCAATTTGGATGAGCTTTCGATTAAACTGCGAGTGATCAAACTGATGCTCACACTCGACAGGTTAAAGGCGCGCGCGCTTTTTCAAGAGATTTCGCCGCTTCGCCTTAAATCGCTTTCTTGTCAAGATGACTTTGAATACGACGTGGCTTTGTACTACGCTGTCGGCAAAGAAATAGCGGAGAAATCATTTGATACGGCGGCGACGGCACGAATGGAGCCAGTTCATTTCGTGGCTTCGCTAATCGAGGAAATCAATGCGGCGGCACAGGTTGGCCCCAGCCTCGATCTCATCGCATCATATAGATCAAAACGAACGGAATTTAGATTTTTTCTCGATGGCCTCACGACGTCGTTACAGCGAATCAAATCCGATCCTCGTTCTTTGGCCAGCGTACTGAAACATGACCGATTGACCGATAAGATAAGGTTTTCGGTTGGTGCAAACGATGGAAGGCCGAACGAATTTCTAAAGGCGTATCGTCGCTTTCTGGCCAAAGGGTTGTCAGGGCCCCAATGCGCGGATTCGGTCATAACGATCACCAGTGAAAAAACAGACGAAATTCTCTCTGCTGCCAACGCTTTGTTTGAGTCACCCTTGACGGAAGAAGATGTAACGCCTGAAAAATTGGAACCGGCAGCTTTAACCTTCCATTACTGGCGGTCGAACAAGGCTGCCAAGATCTTAAGGGGAGTCCAGAGACTTCGTTTTGGTGAAGGTAAGGCGGAGCTTACAACAGAAGAGAAATCCACCCAGGAGTGGCGGCAGCAACTCTTAAAATTTCTGGAAGAATTCAATAGTTGGAGTTCGGTCGATGAGGAAACCGAACTCGACTATCTACATCAGAAGAGTGTCACTTTTAATTCCCTCATTCAAATTATCCCGCCGGGCACTGCCAGATTTGAAGTTCTTCGGGATTTCGGACTGTTTCTGCGCAATTCCGACCTTCAGCGAGAAGAGCCTCTTCATTGGCAGTACCACGCAAAATACCTTTTGCGTACGATAAAGCGATTCGATGGCGAAGAACGAGGCAAGATTGTCGACCTGCTTACTAGCACAGGAAATAGCGCCTTTTCCGCCTATTTTCGCCTAGATCAACTAAAACAAGCTCCTGCTTCGCCCAAGCCTTAATTTCAATTGTATCGAGTTTGAGCAAGGTAGTGCCCGAAGAGTCAGTCACTCCCTTGTCGTATCTCTATTTTGCGGCCAGGTGTTTAGGATTACCTATGTTTTAGTAGCTATAATCTCTTGGATGAACGTGACCATCGCGCAGATCAATACGACTAACGGCGATATCGAAGGGAACACGGCGAAGATCGTTTCCGCTATCGGGAAGGCGAAGGAGCAAGGCTCTGATCTGGTCGTTTTTCCTGAGCTAGTGACGCACGGTTATACGTCGCAGGACTGGTTCCAGGATGCGGACATCATTGAGCATGCAAGCGATACGCTAGAGAAGATCGTTCCGGCCACACGAGGGATAACGGCCGTGGTCGGTACGATCCGCCCAAATCCGGATAAGAACGGGAGGAGAATATTCAACTGCGCGGCGATCATTTCGGACGGAAAACTGATCGGCATGGTCGATAAAACGCTGCTGCCCGAATATGACGTATTCGACGACCCGCGCTGGTTTGAGCCAAATCACACCGGACGCCGCCTGTTTGACGTGAACGGTGCAAAAATGGGCGTGGTCGTGTGCGAAGATTTTTGGAACGACAAGACGTTCTGGAAGGAACGTCTTTATTCCAGCGATCCGGCCGATGAGGTAATCGCGATGGGGGCGGAGCTTGTCGTCTCTATCAACGCTTCGCCGTACAATAAGGGCAAGATCCAGCTCCGATGCGAGATGGTCGCCCACCGGGCGAAGGCGAATTGCGTACCGATAGTTTTTGTAAACCTTGTCGGCGGAAACGATGGCATTATTTTTGACGGCGCAAGCCTGGTTGCGGATGAGGAAGGCGACATAATTCTGCAGGCCGCGGCGTTTGAAGAGTTTGTCGAGACGGTCGAGCTGGATGTTAGGAAACCGGACGCACGCGGTATAACCGGCGGCGAGATCGGATCGATCCACAATGCGCTTGTGCTCGGAATTCGAGACTATGCGCGAAAGAATGGATTTCAAAAGGCCGTTCTTGGTTTGTCAGGCGGAATAGATTCATCGCTTGTGGCCGCGCTGGCCGCTGAAGCGCTTGGGCCGGAAAACTTGCTTTGCGTGATGATGCCGTCGCCGTTTTCGTCCGAAGGGAGCATTAAAGATTCTGAGGAACTGGTACGCAACCTTGGCTGCGAGGTGCGGACCGAGCCGATCTCCGGCGCGTTTGACGTGCTGCTTGACCAAATGGATCTGCGGGCGCCGACGCGCGGCGGCGAGTCACTTGCGGCCGAGAATTTACAAAGCCGCCTGCGCGGGGTGATCCTTATGGCAATCTCCAATGCCGAGGGGCGTTTGCTGCTCTCGACCGGCAACAAATCGGAGCTCGCGGTCGGTTACTGCACCTTGTACGGCGACACCAACGGCGGATTGGCGGTGCTTGGTGATGTTCTCAAGACGGAAGTGTGGGCGATCTCACGCGAGATAAACAAACGCGCCGGGCGTGAGATCATCCCAAACCGCATCATCGAAAAACCGCCGTCTGCCGAATTGGCACCGAACCAATTCGATCAGGACAGCCTCCCGCCGTACGAGTTAATGGATCCCGTGCTTGAGCTATACTTCGAGCAAAAATTGTCACCCAAAGAAATAATTGCCGCCGGCCACGACGCCGAACTCGTTTACGGCATTCTAAACAAGGTCGAGCATCCGGCAAACGAATTCAAACGACAGCAGCTTCCGCCGACACTTATCGTTTCACGCAACGCAATCGGCATCGGCAGGCGAAGGCCGATCACCCATAAATATCGACGTTCGATCTGATCTTAACCACTGAACTGGCTGTACTTCAGGATCAGATCTTTGACCCTAAACTCTAAGTTATCGAGTCGAGAAAATAGACTGCAAAACTTCTGATCCTTCTCCGTTCAATACACATCGGCAACCAGCCGGGTATTTACGGAGTGCATATGGATCGGTTTGAAAGTCCGTTGGATAATATCAGGATCGCGAGCCCTTGTTCGGCGAATTGGAACGAGATGCAGGGCAACGAGCGCAGGCGGTTTTGCGGTGAGTGCAAGCTCAATGTTTACAACCTCTCGGGAATGACGCGTTATGACGCAGAAAACCTGCTGCGCGTTAGCGAAGGAAAGCTTTGTGTGAGATACTTCCAGCGAAGTGACGGTACCGTTTTGACGGCCGATTGCCCGGTCGGCTGGGCAAAAGTAAAGCAACGGCTCTCGGTTTGTGCGGCAGCGGCATTTTCATTGCTTCTGGCCGTGCTCGGGGCCTTGGCGGCGATACCGCTTTTGGGCCGTGATGTTATATCGGTGCGGCGTGTCGTCCTGCCGCTTGTTCCGCGGACCGAACGGCCTGTATTGATGGGGAATATCGCGGCACCAACACCAAAGCCGACGACGGATTCGAACAGAGATAGATCCAAGCCATTGATGGGAAAGCCGGCGATCCCGGCCGGAAGATTCGCGGAATAGTTTTTGGCAATTACCTATCCGTGAATACATAGAAGCCGCCGATGCCCCACAGGCCCGGCGGTTTTCTTTATCGACCGGTACCTCTCATCAAAGTTGCCCCTAAATTTCTCCCGCGTCCTCACGAACGTTCTCGATGGCCCTCAATGACGGATCGACCAGAACACTAAATTCTGGTTCTACAATACTCCGTTAGTTCCCCGGTCTTCATCAAACCCGGCCGCTCCCGGCTCGATCTGATGATGCCTGTGGATTAGGATCGCACCATCCGTCTACGCTAAAAAGCGGCGAAGATCCCGATCTTCGCCGCTTTTAACAATGTGCCGAATTTCCAATGTTCAGTTTTTGACGTAATATCCGTGCCGCGCTCTTAGCCTGAGATTCGGGGCCGTCTGCTGCAGGT
>JADYZI010000264.1 GCA_020853255.1 Acidobacteriota bacterium | reverse complement strand
GTTTGGCGAGCAGCAATTCTGCATTTTCCGCGATCCGATTCGGAACCGATGGTGACATACCGGTTCCCGGAGACTATGACGGCGATCAGAAGGCCGATGTCAATCTCTTCCGGCCAAATGCCGGAACTTGGTATAGATTGAACAGCAGCGACGGATCTTATTTCGCGATGCAGTTTGGCGCGTTAGGCGACCGTCCGATCCTTGGAGATTTTGATGGTGACGGCAAGTCGGATCTTGCTGTCTGGCGGCCCAGCACGGGCGTTTGGTATATCCAGAAGAGCTCCGATTGGACATATTTCATAGCTGCGTTCGGACTTCCGACAGATATCCCGGTCGCGGCTGATTATGACGGCGACGGAAAGACCGATATAGCGGTTTACCGGCCTGCCGATGGCGTTTGGCATCGGATCAACAGCAGCAACGGCAGCTATCAGGCCAGCGTTTGGGGAACGGGTTCGGACGTGCCTATCGCCGGTGACACCGTCCCGGTGCAGGGTCCACCGTCGTTTACATGTAACTTCTATGCGGCGCCAAATGGCACCGCTGCGGGCAACGGGACGACCGCGAATCCTTGGGATCTGCAAACTGCCCTCGGGAAGACGTCGGTCATCACAAATGGAAAGACCTTGTGCCTGAAAGGCGGAACGTACACCGGCAAGTTCCGATCTCCTTTGATAAATGCGGTTGTTCGAAGTGCCCCCGGTGAATCCGCCAGGCTCGACGGATACAGAACAACTACGCTGACCGCAGCCATTACGGCCACGCAAACGAACTTCACGGTCGCAGACGGATCAAATTACTTGAACGGCGGCCCGGATAACCTTGTGATCGAAGGAGAGGTCATCAAGGTCTTTTCGCGATCCGGCAATACGATCACTGATTGTTTAAGAGGTGCCAGCAATTCGATGAATGGCGCCGAGCCTCACGCGGCAGGCTCGACCGCGATAACGGGAGGCGATGTCTTGTATATTGAAGGTTCAGGAAGTACTTATCGAGACCTTGAGATCCTGAATAGCCGTCCGAGCCGCGACGGAAATATTGCGAATCAGGGCATCGGGCGCGGCAGCGGCGTTGTCGTTGTCGGCGACGGGAATAAGTTCGTGAACCTCGTCGTCCACGATAACCTTAATGGCATCTTTACTAGCAGCGTGAGTTCGAATACCGAGATCTACGGCTGTCTCGTTTACAACAACGGGGTCCATTCTCGTGACGGCGGAACGGTCGAGAATGGCCACGGACACGGCCTCTATCTCGAGAACAGGGCGGGCTATTCGCGAGTTTACGAAGATATCGTATTGAATAGCTTTAAGCTCGGAGCTCAGGGTTATGGTGTTACAGGGCCGTATGTTGGCGGCGACTTCGCTGGAAGCGCATTTGCCAATTCAGGTGCACCGCTCGGCAAATTCGGTGACGTGAATATTCGCAATTATAATTTGCTCGTCGGACCTGATAGCCAACGGAGTGCGACGGCGATCGTTCGCAATTCCTACTTTTATCACCCGGCTTCCTCGATGGGATATATGCTCGGTTTTGGTTATGGAGCGGGCGTGGTGACCGGCACGATCACCGATAACTATTTCATCGGCGGCGGCACTCTGCTTGCTACCGGAAATACAACAAATGCCACGATCACCGGAAACCGTTTCTACAGCTCGCGTGTAGGCGCTCAATACACGCTTGTTGCGCCGGGCCAGACCTACAACTGGAATCAAAATACCTACTACGGAGCCGCCTCTCGGAACGTCTTCGGTGTCGCCGGATCGAGCCTGTATCAGTTTCCGAATTGGAGAACTGTTACGACCTTCGATGCATTGAGCAGCGAGACTTCGGGTGCCATGCCCGATACGGTCATCGTCCGGCCAAATTCTTACCAGCCCGGAAGAGCAAACGTGATCATTTATAGCTTCAGCGGTGCTCCGACGGTCGCAATCAATCTTTCATCGACCGGGCTTGTAAATGGCCAGAGCTACACGATCCGAAATGCACAAAATTTCAATGGACCCGCGGTCGTAGCGGGAACATTCAATTCGGCAAGCCCGACGGTCTCCGTTTCGCTGACCGGTGCGGCCGCAACCGTAGCAACGCCTTTGGGTTACAGCTTCACGCCGGCAACGACGTGTCCGCAATTCTGCCCGATGATCGTGGTTCCAAACTGATCTCAAGCCTTGCACCCGCGGCGGCACCTTAGATCTCCCGCCACTCCCAATGAGTTGATCGTCAAGTATAAGACGCATTCGATGAAAGGACCGTTCGAAATTTGCGGGCTTTTTATCAAATTTTGGCCTTAAGATCTTTAGCCCGCGATAATAAGCCAAAAGTACCAAAGAAGAAAGCCCCAATACGCAAGATTAGCTCCAAACCAGAGCAGCAGGGAGTTTTGCATTTCGCGAAGGGCAACAAGATATTCTTCCTCTGTCGATCGAACCCAAAACCAGTATTGCCAAAACCAACGGACACATAGAGCAAGCGGCACAAAATAGATGATGCCGTTAAAAAGATTGAATATCGGCGAACCAAGGAAAATGCTGAGAATCCCAGAACCGATATACGGAATTATCGCGAGATCGAGCGACGTAAGACTATTCGCCGACGACACAGCACTTGTTTGGAAAATTGTGCCTAAATACGAAAAATACACCTGCTCGCCCGAAAGCGACGATCCGCATTTGGGACAGGTTCTCTCGCTAAGGTCCAGCTTTCCGTCCACCTTTTTTAGGGGAAACAGTTGCTTGCACCAAGTGCACCTCGCAAAGCAAGTCACGCTCGGATAAAGGAGTTCGGGGTCAGTTAATCGCATCGCAAGCTTGTTGAAATTATCTCACATTAGAACGGGCGGTTTCGGTGAATGCTACAATTTCTATTTGTGGGCATTGCCTGCGAATCAAGATGTCATCGTCCGAGCGAACACTGCAAGCTTTATCGTACGCTGTTGCGTTCTGCGGCTTTCTGACGCTATGGGTATCGGGGACGTTCGGCATCGTTGCGTCCATCTTGTATCTGGGGGCAATGGCAGCGGCATGGCGTCTCGAAGGCACACGCTGGCAGATTTCCGAGCGTGCGGGAACGGTAATGATCGTACTCGCACTGCCGTTCTTCTACCTCGCGTGGCGACTGCAGGTTTTCCCAGAACGGGGAGTTGAGAGTGCCGTCGCGGGAATGCTTGCTCGGATGATCCTTGCTCTTTCGGCGATCAAGCTTTTGCAGCGAAAGAAAGACCGAGACTGGGTCTTCCTACACTTGATGACGTTCTTCGCCGTACTTCTCGCCGCCGGCCTCAGCATCAGTCCGCTATATCTCGCGAGCTTCATTCTATATGTTCTGGTCGCCGTCGCAACGATAATCGTTTGGGAGAACGTGAGTGCAAAACGCCGTACCATAGAACGCAAGAGCACTAAGGAAGTCCGCACAGCGGAAAGGCCGGCGTGGATGCGACTAACCGGCGTATCGCTTACGCTCGTCGTACTAACGATCGTCCTTGCGATCCCGCTCTTTTTCTTACTGCCGCGTGTCGGCGGCGCCGGATTCGGCGGCTCGGCCGGCAGCGTTTCGACCTACTCTGGTTTTTCGGATTCGGTCCGGCTCGGAGGCATCGGGAGAATACAGCAAAGCGACCGCGTTGTAATGCGTGTCGTCACATCGCCTTCTGAGCTTGCCGGGGCGGACGGCTATTATCGCGGAGTCGCGTTAGACACCTTCGACGGAACCGCCTGGAGCAAAAGCCGCCCGCAGATCCGCGAAACCTTGGTCGCCCGCCTTGACGGACGGATCGCGATCGAAACCCCAAAGCCTTATGCCCAGCTTG
>JADYZI010000263.1 GCA_020853255.1 Acidobacteriota bacterium | reverse complement strand
TCAAGACGGGGATACTTGCGGCTTCGAATGACGTTATCGCTATCACGGATGCCGACGGGACGTATCCGGCAAAGTATCTTCCAGCGATGTTTGCAGAGCTTGAGCACGCCGACATGATCGTCGGTTCCCGCACCGGTGCAGATGTCCATATTCCGCTATCGCGACGGCCGGCAAAATGGTGTCTCCGGGTGATGGCAAATTATGTATCCAATACAAAGATACCGGATCTGAACAGCGGTTTAAGAATTTTCCGCCGCGAGGTTGCCATTCAGTATTTTGCGATCCTTTCGGATCAATTCAGCTTCACTACAACGATCACGCTTGCACTACTTTGTGACAAGTATGCGGTGACCTACATTCCCATCGACTATCGAAAGAGACAAGGGAAGTCGAAGATCGTGCCGTGGGACGCCGGCAGTTTCGCGATATTGATCTTGCGGGTCGCGATGCTCTTTCGTCCGCTGCGGGTATTCTTTCCGGTCGCCGTCGTATGTTTTGTTTACGGAATCGCGAAAGCGACGATCGATCTGACGCACGATCCGAATATATCCGCATCGGCAATATTGGCATTCGTAAGCGCACTGATAATGGTCTTCACGGGAATGCTGGGTGACGCAGTTGCGACGAGACTCGGGCGTTTCAATCAATACGCGGCTCTTGGCGTGCGGCCAAAAGAGTATGTTGAGGTCCCCGATGTTCCAGCGGCAGGTGAGAGACCGGTGCTAATTCAGACCGAAAGACAAGAAGCAAAGGCTAGTTAACTATCTAATATGTTGGTGCTGCAGCTATATCTGTTGTTCGGGCTCGTCCTTCATAAGGTTATCTGGGAACTGCTCAGGCGCGGTTCGACAGATAAACCGGTTGAGGGTGGTTCGCTAAAACTGTTCTTTATCAAGTCGGTCAAGATCGCGATCCTGTTGGGACTCGTCGTTCAGATCTGGTTTCCTGATACGCCGCCGATCATGGCGGAGCCGTTCTGGCTCCGGACGATCGGAGTCTCGCTGTTCACATTGGGCCTTGCGACGGCCGTCGCTGCCAGACTTCAGCTTGGTGATAACTGGGCGAACATCGAAACCGGCCAGATCCTCAGGCGTCAGGTCGTAGTCGAATCAGGGATCTACGGCTTCGTTCGCCATCCAATCTATACGGGTGACATTTTTCTCCTGCTCGGGCTCGAGCTTGCCCTGAACTCGTGGTTCGTTTGCGGCGTGCTTTTGCTCGCGCCGATCGTGATGATGCAGGCGATGAAGGAAGAGGAAATGCTCGTCGATGCGTTGCCCGGTTATGAGCGATATTGCCGGCGTTCGAAGCGTTTCATTCCATTCGTTTATTAGATGGCAAGGTCGAGGATAGTCATACTCGGTGCCGGACCGGCTGGCGTGGGTGCGGCGTGGCAACTCGTCAAGCAGGGCAAGGCTGACGTAACCGTGCTAGAGCAGCGGGACGACGTTGGCGGAAACGCGGGCAGTTTCGAAGTTGCAGGAATGCAGGTCGATTATGGGAGCCATCGGCTCCATCCAGCCTGCGAACCGAGGATTCTGGACGATCTTCGAGATCTTCTTGGAGACGACCTTCTGAGCCGGCCGCGTCATGGACGTATTCGACTGCAAGGCCGCTGGATCCATTTTCCGCTAAAGCCGCAAGACCTTGCACTTCGGCTGCCGCTTTCTTTTAGCGGAGGCGTGGCGGTGGATATGACGCGAAAGCTTGTGCGTCCGGCTCGAAGGAATGGACACGAGACATTCACAAGCGTGTTGGAGCAAGGCCTTGGTTCGACGATCTGCAGAGATTTCTATTTTCCTTATGCGGTGAAGATATGGGGAATGCCGCCGGATCAACTTTCTGCAACGCAGGCTCACCGTCGAGTGTCTGCCGGTTCGCTCGCGAAGATGGCAAAGAAGATCATTTCGATCGTGCCGGGCTTTAAGGCACCGGGGGCGGGACGGTTCTTTTATCCGCGAGAAGGCTTTGGACAGATCTCGCGAGCGATAGCCAATGCCGCGACTGAACTAGGTGCGGATATTCGCACCAGCTCGACCGTAAAGAAGGTCGAGTTCGGTGCGGTGCATCGCGTCACCTACGAGAACAACGGTGAGACACACACGGTCGAGGCGGATCATGTATGGTCAACTCTGCCGATCACGATTCTCGCTAAGATCGCGAGCCCGGACGTTCCGGAGCAAGTGATCAATGCGTCGAAACATATCTCGTATCGGGCGATGGTTCTCATCTACCTTGTGGTGGACGAGCCGCAATGGACAGAATTTGACGCCCACTATTTTCCCGAGACGGAGATCAAGCTGACGCGTCTCTCCGAACCGAAGAACTACAGCGGCGGTAACGGCCCAAAGGAGAAGACCGTTCTTTGCGGCGAGCTGCCGTGCATGGTGAATGACGATGTTTGGAAAGCATCAGACGAAGAACTCGGGGAACTTTGCCGCGAGTCGCTTGAGAAATGCGGAGTGCCGATCAAGGCGTCGATCTCTGCTGTGGTTACTAAACGCCTTGCTTTTGCATACCCGATATATCGCGAAGGATATGAGAAGCATTTCAACATCCAGGACGAGTGGGCAAGCGGGCTGGATCGAGTTTTGACCTTTGGCCGGCAGGGGTTATTCGCCCACGACAACACACATCACGCTCTTGCGATGGCCTACGGGGCAGTTGATTGCCTTGACGGTGCAGGGCATTTTTCTGCTGAGCGATGGTCGGAATACCGGAAAGAATTTGCAAAGCACGTTGTCGAGGATTAGTGATCTTCCATCGAAATAATGGACGCGGAAAAGCTTGAACTAGGCACGATCGATGGAAGCGTTGTCGCGGGTGCGACCTTTCTGTCGGTTGATAGACGCTGGTGGCACATTGCTTCGGCGGTTCTTGTGTTGGCGGGAATCACATTGGTCGGCGCAAGTTTCGGATTGAAGGAGTTTCACGACGGGCAAGGTATATTGACGGGCAAGTTCGTGCTGCCACTCTCGGCGGGCGTCGGACTTTTAGTTCTTGGCTGTCTGGCGGCAACTGCTTGGCGAGTTTTTGCAGGTTGGCTTTGCGTTGCTCTTGTAGGCGAAGCTGCGTCGCTTCAGATGATCGATGCCGGGCGGCTTATTCATTTTCAGCATTATCGTTCGCTTTCTGATCTTCTGCAGCAGCATTCGTTCGAGTTGGTATTTGTCGTTCTTCAAACTTGCATTATTGCTTATGCCATCGCGAGATACCTCGGGCCGATAGCGTCATGGCTCCAAAGCAACATTGGATATTGGAAAATTGCGATAGCGATACTATTTCTGATCTTTCCCGGCGCAGCGGTAACTCCTGACCTGGAGATATACACTACGAGCCTTCTGATCGGCGCATGGGTTCAGGTCGTAAGTCTTGGCACCGTGATAATAATGGTGGCCGCGGTGCCCGAAGCGTCCATGGAACGAATCGGTGCGAAGATCGATACATTCCTCGATGGCAGCGACGGGCGAGTGGATATGCGGCCGCGGCTTGACCGATTCGCAGTTGGTGCAGCTTTGTTCGTCGTATTGTTGGCCACGGCACTCAGCTACTTTGTTTATCAGGCATATCCCCACGTACCGGACGAGGCTCAATACCTATTCCAAGCTCGCTATATGGCCGCGGGACAGCTCACCGTCAAGGCTCCCGCTGTGCCGGAAGCCTTCAGTCTCTACATGGTCCCGTATCTCGACGACCAATGGTATTCGATATTCTCGCCTGGGTGGCCTGCGATGCTGGCCGTTGGAGTGTGGGCTGGCGTTGAATGGCTCGTAAATCCGGTGTTAGCAGGAGTGTGCATTCTGCTTGCTTATTTGTTCTTTCAACAGGTTTACGATCGGCGGTCGGCGAGGATCGCGCTCATTCTTCTGAGTTGCTCTCCATGGTTCATCTTTATGGGCATGAACTTTATGGGGCATATGTTCACGCTAGCTTCGGCATTGGCCGCAGCGGTGATCCTCTTGAATTCGTTAGCGTCGCGGCGGATCTGGCTGTGTTTGTTCGCCGGAGGCCTGATCGGGGTAGTTAGTTTGATCCGTCCGCTTGACGGAGCCATTGTTGCTGTTCTGCTTGGCATTACCGTGCTCGCTTACTCCATTACCTGGCGGCAGCGGATACTCTCGGCCGCCGCTCTCGTTTCCGGCACGATCGCAACGGCCTCATTGGTGCTCCCTTACAATGCGGCCGTAACCGGCAATGCGTTCGTGATGCCGATCGATGCTTACTACACGAAATACTTTTGGCCGAAAGTCATGGCATTAGGTTTCGGGCCGGAGCGAGGCATGGGCTGGGGATTGGATGCGTTTCCCGGCCATTCTCCGTTGGAGGCCTTGATCAACACAGCCTTGAATACGAGTTTGCTGCAGAGCGAGCTTTTTGGGTGGGGAGTCGGCTCGCTTTTGATCATCGTCTTCTTTGTCCTCTCCGGGAAAGCTCGACGTAAAGACCTTTGGGCGTTCTTATCGATCGCAGTTGTTGTGCTGACGTACGGCCTCTTTTGGTACCACGGCGGACCTGATTTTGGGGCTAGATACTGGTTTGTTTCGATAATTCCGCTCGTTGCTCTAACTGTCAGCGGCGTTGAGTGGCTAGGCCGGACGGTGTCAAGTACGGTCAAGGATCGGCTGGTTCTCGCACTGCTTTCCTTATGTACCATTGCGTTGATCTGCTATGTACCGTGGCGATCGGCCGACAAGTACTACCACTATCTCGGCATAGATCCAAGTATTAGAGACTTGGCTAGAGATCATAATTTTGGAAAGAGCCTGGTTCTTGTTCGCGGCAGCGAAAGCCCGGACTACCAGGCGGCGTGGACACTTAATCCGGTGAGCTTCGATGGAGATTCACCGATATTTGCCTTCGAAAAAGGAACTGCTGTTCAAACTCGATTACTTAGTTCTTTTGCTGATAGGCAGGTTTGGTTGGTTGACGGTCCATCGATCACGGGCGGCGGCTAT
>JADYZI010000262.1 GCA_020853255.1 Acidobacteriota bacterium | reverse complement strand
CGGCGGGAACGAACGTGTCCAACTTCCCGGCCGAACCTGTTGCGATGGGGCTTTCAGACCTTGTAACGGCAAAGCAGCTTGGAATGATCCGTGCGATCAGCCGCGAGGCCGGCGTAGATCAGGAAGAGGAGTGTCTGCAGCTTTTGAACTGCAACACATCCGAACTTTCGAAAAAAGCGGCCTCGTCTTTTATCGATCATTTACTTAGGATCCAAAAGCATTCGGCGGCACCGCCGCTACGAAGAGCAAGCTAGGCAATTCCACCCAAGGTTTTGAGTTGCGAGCTCCCGCTCCGGGCAAAGCGCTTCCCGTTAAAAAAGCGTCCGGAAGCAAATCTCGCAACTCAAAACTCCCTCCATAGAATACGGCAGGCTGTCGGCCACGGGTTTGTGCAGAGTGCTTTCGGGTCCAGAGGAAGATCCTTCGGTTCGCGTGCTTCGCCTCCTGATTCGTGCTATTCGTGGTGGCGAAGCCGGACCCAAGGACCACGAAACAGGCGAAACGAGGACACGAAGTCTCACGAAGCAAGAATCCGTCACCGAAATATAAATTCGTTGAACGAACCCTACCTCTCGGTCTGCCGATACATTTATAGCCTTTCATACTTCGCATTCGTGCTATCATTTAGCCCAACGCGGCACTAACGAATATATCTATCCTGAGATGGCTTAGGCAACCGAAGGCTGTTTTGTTCGTCTATTTAAATAGCGAGTCGGCAATTTAGAGGGTTCTTACATTTGGCCGCGTATGGCAAAGGACTAATGGGTCGGCGTGATCTCGGCCATTGAAAAGCTAAGTAGCGTTAGCTTTGGAGGGCAAAGAAAATGAAAAAGGCGAACCTGGCACTGATGCTTATTGCTTCGGTCTGCCCGTTCGCCCATGGGCAGTTGCCGGCCGACAGCCCGTCGGACAAAGAACAAATACTAAACTCAATATCGGAAATTTCCAGAGCATACCTTGCCCGCGACCCGATACCATTCGAGCGGGTTTACCTTGAAGATCACCTGGCCGTCCGCGGTAAACCGGTGTTCAATCTTCGTGACCAACTTGTCGCAATGACACGGGCAGATTCGATAATATTGAGGAGCGGCAAACGGCCCGACTACCAGACACTTCGTTACGAAGGCAGGACGCCCGTGATCTATCAATATGGCAGCACCGCTATCGTCACAATTGCCAAGGAACATTATTGGCAGTATCGCGGCCAAAAATGTCTGACGAGGACCCAGGGCACCGAACTTTGGGTCAAGCAGGGCGAAGAATGGAAGTTCGCCGCAAGCCACAACAACACCTTTGAGTGCGACCCGAAACCCTTTTACCCGATCCACCCCGCGGTCGCCGCTCTTCAGTCGCGAGCACGCCCGCCGGTTAATACCGACCTTGAAGCAGAACGGCAGGTGCGCCAATTGATCCAGGAGCTGGCGTCCGCGCGTTCCGCCATGGACGGGACATTTGACGAGATACTCGGCCGCAATATTTCAGATAATTTTGTCTCGACTAACGCAAAAGGTGTGACCGGCGTGGGGCGAGGGATCCTTTCGGCTATCCAGGTCCCTCCACTAAAACGCTCGACGGCGTTTCGAGGCCAGGCTGACGCAATACTCACCTATGGCGACGCTGCCGTCTATACGTTTCGCGTGGGGGCCGCTTCTGGACGGGAATCGGATGTGATCCGGCAAATAACGATCTTCTTCGCACGGATCAGTAGTCGATGGGTTATTGTCGCAGTCCATGAGAGCAGGATCGACTAAGTGGCCTGTAACGGATAATTTGGAAGTAGTTTCGTGCCAATGTCCTCTTGTTTGCGAACTTTGCGGCATTGTGTTAACGGTTTTTTTAACACAATGCCCGCCAAGTTGAAGACACAAAGCGCACAAAAATGCATTTACGATTCAACTGTAATTGTTCGCTAATTGACCTTCGACGCAGATTTGCGGACGCATTACCGCCGTTTGCCAGTAAAACTTAATGAATCAGGGATAACCGCCGCGGATATTGTACCCGTGATGGCTTCCCCATCGACTTTGCCATTGATCACGAATTCAACATTCTGGCCCTGTATTTCCGTATCCGCGGTCGCTGAAAGGCTGCTGCCGCGAACCGAGCCGGCCGTGATCTCTCCGTTGCCAAGGGCCGTCTCGATCGAACCGCTTACAGAGTTTCCGGATTGTTCGATCGTCAGCGTGACAGGGACCGTCTGGCCCTGAAAATCGAGATCAAGCTTCCACTGCCCGCTGAAATCCGCCGGTTCGCCCGCCGATCCGGCCTCGAATTCCTTGATGTCCTTCGAATGCCCTTCGGTGTCGAATAGCTCGATATCGCTCGCATAATCACGGGCCTGCGTTAGTATTTCGCCCGCGTCACCGACAATAACGATAGACATTCGGTCCGGGTTGATGTATTTCATTGCGACACGCGCGACATCCGCCGCGGTGACCGCATCGACATTATCACGATAAGTATTTAAGTAATCCTCAGGCAGTTCGTTAAGCTCCTGCGAAACTATCAGGCCGGTCAGTCCTTCCTGCGTCTCCGCGCGAATGGGAAAAACGCCGGTCAAAAAGTTTTTAGCGTCAGCAAGTTCTTCCGGCGTTACCTCATCCTCGCGGATACGGCCGAGTTCGTAGAAGAATTCATGAAGCGAATCGCCGGTAACAGCAGTTCGGACCTCGGCCGTAGCCTCAAGGTCGCCAGCCTCTTTTCTTGCGTCTATCCTCGTGTATGCTCCGTAGGTGTAACCTTTTTCTTCGCGCAGGTTCATGAACACGCGCGAAGAGGCACCGGCACCAAGCACCTGGTTCATCACCAGTACCGGGAAATAGTCCGGGTCACTTCGGCGGATAGCGAGATTTGCGAGAACTATATTCGATTGTGCCGAGCCCGGCCGGTCAACGATGGTCAACTTCCGCGCTTCGAGCGGTTGCAGGCCCGCGAATCGGCGCGCCTCGACCGGCCCTTGCCGCCATTCGCCAAAATGCTCGTGGACCTCTTTCATAAGGTCGCCGTATTCCACATCACCGATCACTATCAGCACCGCGTTGTTCGCCACAAATCGTTTTCGGTGCAGCTCGGCAAGATCTTCTGAGGTTATTTTCTCGACATCGTCAGCCGTTGGGGAAACGCGTGAATACGGATGCTGGCCGTAAAGGACACGTGCCGTCTGTTCGCCGGCAAGAAAATTCGCCTGTGAGCGTTGGAATTTCAGGTGCTCGACCGTGTTTCGGCGATAAAGATCAAGTTCATTTTCAGGGAATGTTGGTTTGAAAACGATCTCGGCGACAAGTTGGAGTATCTCAGAACTGTAGAGCGCCAGCGCCGATGCGGCAACGATCGTAAAGTCGTCCGAGGAACTTGCGGATAGGCTGGCTCCGAGCCGCTCGATCTTTTCGGCAAGGGCGCGACTCGTATAGTTTTGCGTTCCCTCGGTGAGCATCGCGGCCATGGCGGATGTTTGCCCGAATGCTTCCGTCAGGTCGTCAGCGTCTCCGCTCATAAAAGCCAACCGATAGCTGACCAGCGGTACCCGCGGATCCGGGATGATCACGACCCTGAGTCCGTTATCAAGCGTTGCCCTGATCGCTTGCGGAACGTTGAACGGTACAGGTTCAAGTGGTTTGGGAGGCATTTTCAAAGCAGCTTGTGCCATAAGTCGATCAAATGCAATAGGCTATCAGCCTGTAATAGTAGGCTATCCTTTCCCTGCCGGTACAATGTCCAATAGGGAGCGATTATCAGAATGAAGGTATTTCTCGGCGGCCGCCCGGATCTGTTCCGGTGTGATCGCCAGAAGCGTTTCAAGCTCGGTATTGATCAGCTCAGGATCACCATCGTACAGTGCAAATTCCGCGATCGCCTGTGCCCGCGCCTGCGAAGATTGTCGAAGCCGTACAAAATCATTGATCAGCTGGTTATGCAGCTTCTGCATCTCATCGGCCGTTGGGCCCTCTTTCGCTATGTGGGCGATCTCGGTCATGATCACATCGCGGATCTTGCTAAGGTCCTTTTCCGGTTTTGGTATCGCCCCGACATAGATGCTCGATGGCCCGCGGCGTTCGTCCGTAAACCCGAAAAGCTGAATAATGCTTTCGTCACCCTTTACCAATTTTTGATAAAGCCGCGAGCTTTCGCCGTCGTATAGGAGCTTGCCCGCCAAATAGAGGGCGTTGTATTCTGCCGAACCCCGCTGCGGTATCTTCCAGCCGATAAGAAACGCCGGGAACGGTGCGAGTTTGTCCTCCCATTCCTTATAGTTTGACGCCACCTCGGTTGGTTCTTCGACGTTTATTGCCGGCGGCAGCGGCTGGGACGGAATATCGCTAAAAAAGGTCTCGATCAGGTTTTTCGCCGTCTTCGTATCGAAAGCTCCTGAGAGCGTCAGCACCGCATTGTTCGGAGCGTAATAGATGCGAAAGAACTCCTGCACATCCTCGACCGTCGCGTCATCAAGATCTTCCATCGACCCGATCGTTGAATGGGCGTTCGAGAAATTCTTGTAGATCATCTCGGCGATCAGATCAAATATCTGGCCGTACGGTTGATTATCGTACCGCAGCCGCTTTTCTTCCTTGACGGCCTCGCGCTGATTGTCCAGATTTTCCTGCGTCACCGCCAACGAACGCATTCGGTCCGATTCAAGCCAAAGGCCGAGCGGCAGTTCGCTCGCCGGCAGCGTTTCGTAATAATTTGTCCTCTCGCTCGACGTTGTGCCGTTCATCGTCCCGCCGGCCTTCATGATGTATTGAAAGTGTTCCGCCTTTTTAACATTCGCGGAGCCCTGAAACATCATATGCTCGAAAAGATGAGCAAAACCGGTGCGGCCTTCGCGTTCATTGCGGGAACCGACGTCGTAATAGACAGCAAGTGCAACAACCGGCACGGCGTTGTCCGGATTGAGAACGACCCTCAATCCATTTTCAAGGGTGTATTGCTCGATCTTAAGTGGTGAAAGGTTAAATGTTTCCGACATATTCGGCGTTGCGGGAGCGGCATAAACCGCCTTTATTTATTACAGTTAATCAAAACATTTTGCCAACAAATTTGCAAAATCGGCGCTTCCCGTGGTGTACTTTGCGGCAATAAAACAACTGCCCGGACAACGCCGCGAGGCCCGCAAAGGAAAGGAACATCACGCGGTCCGATACTGATTATCGCAAGCGATCGCATAAAGCGCGGATTTGACCTGGAAAGGCGTCATATCGGGGTGCTTCTCAAGCAAGCGGGCAATGACGCCAACGATATGAGGGCATGCAAAGCTGTTGCCGGTCAGTGTTCTGTATCCTTTATCCAGCCAGGATGTTCGAACATTGACGCCGGGCGCAGTAAGTTCGATAACCTCGCCAAAATGGAAACCGAAGTTTAGCGGGTCTGTCTCGGTACTTTTGATGACCGAGATCAGCGACGATGAAAATACCGACGGAAAGCTGGGATGCGGAAGGTTATTTGCCGCCGCGACAACGATACAGCCGGCTTGATATGCCCGGTCAAGAAGATCATGCAGCGGTGAAAAAAATTGTGGTTTTGTGGTACCGAGACTCAGATTTATTACCCGGTAACGCTGCTTGATGCAGTGTTCGAGCCCGGCCAGAAACGCCTGTCCATCACCAAGCCCGGCCGCGCCGAGAACTTTTATGCTGAACAGTTGAGCATCAGGTGAGATCTTTGCGATGATCCCGGCACACGCCGTACCATGACCGGCCGAATCGCCGGTCTCGGATGGATCAAAAACTACGCGCTTATTGTCAACCCTCGCCTCGACCGAGCCGGCTACCTTGCCGGCGAGATCGGGATGGTTGGCATCAATCCCGCTGTCGACGATCGCGACGCTAATGCCCCGGCCAGTAGCCGACCGCCAGTCGTCCGCCAGTTGCAGATACTGCGTGCCCCGCTCAAACGTGCCGATGTCAGCCTCTGGAACCGTCGTCATAAGAAAATTTCGATCAAATGCTGGACCGGGCCATGTCCGGCGCCGCTGCCGCCGCTCTCCGGCAACAGGCCCGAGCCCCTAATGTTTGTTACAGGGTCAGAAAATTGCTTTCGCTCTTAGTGTCGGAATATCGAACGATCGATTCAAGCATTTCCCGGCACAGAACGCGCTCTGCCTCACCGCGCCCAGCAACCTCGCGAATCAGCACGGCCAGGTCCATCATCTCGCGATGCTCGGCAGAATCGCGCAGTTCACTAAGCCATTCTCTAACGATACCAAGGTCATCCGTCGAATCATTTGTCAGGATGTTTTCGCCGAGGTCACGAAACAATTTCGCTGATTCATAGGCGTTGACAAGCGATGCGATCGGCATTGCAAAAGCCGCGGCACGGTCCATCTCGGCCGGCGTAAATGGCTCAAACGGAGGATCGCCGCGCCGGTTAATGTACTCCAAAACACCAATCACCTCGCCATTATGACTAAGCGGGGTGGCAAGGATCATCTGCGTCGAATATCCTGTCCGACGGTCAACTTCCGAATAAAATGCGCCCTCTTCGCCAACATCCGCGACCGCCATCGGCTGCCCCGAAGACATAACGAATCCGGCGATCCCCTTTCCCGCCGGCACCTTGATGTTGATAAGTTGTTCGGCAACCTTGCCAATGGCCGAAAGAAACCTAAGATCGCCCTCATCACCATCGCGGATCAGGACGGAAGCCTCGTCTGAGTTCAGTTCGGCGGCAGAGATCTCCAGCAAGGTTGCGAGAGACCGGGTAAGCGGTTCCGTAAATACATTGGCAATATCTATGGTCTCGACCAGCCTTTTCAATCGTTTCTGCAGATCGTCGCCGCCAGATTCGCTCATCCTGTGATTTTTACGCAATTTCCGCGGATTTTCAACCCGTCCCTGATGAACACCTAAGCAATAGGATCCCTGTTTTGACATGTCCCCCGGGCGTTTCTGGAATCAGGTGGCTATTTGACATTTTCAGACCGCAAGCATTTTTGAATATCGGCTGGAGGCCGCATCGACGTGATGGCCGGATCGGCGAGAAGACACGCCCTCCCGGACGGCGGAGATCTTATGACGCTCAGGAAGAGTTTTTGTGTCGTGGGCTTGATTTGCGTTGTTATCGTGCAGGCCGGGTTTGGCCAGGATCCGCGGTCCGCCCAACTTGCGCCTTCGGCAGATCCGTTCGCGTTGTCGGCTGGAAGTTCATTCTCAGCCTCCGGAAATCGAACCTCGACGAAGGCCCCGGGGATTAAACCCGCTACCATTTCCACCGATCTTACTGAAGCACTTGAGATAATTGAGAAAAATCACGTAGCAGGAAATGGCCTTAGCGTGGATATGCTGATGGGCGCGGCCATTTCCACGATGCTGCACGCACTTGATCCGCATTCCCGTTACTACGACCGTGCCGAGTTCGAGGAGTTGCTGGGCGAGCACGAAAGCGAATATTCGGGAACGGGTTCGTCGATAGCCGGCTTTGAAAACGCCGGTGCCGTTGACACGTATATCGTTTCGACATTTGCCGGCTCGCCTGCCGCAAGGGCCGGGCTCAGATTCGGCGACAGGATACTTGCCGTCAACGGCCACGGCGTTTCGGGGGCATCACCTGATATTGTCCGTGATCTCGTTCGCGGCACGCGCGGAACAACGGTACGGCTAACGGTCGAGCGAGCCAACAGCCTGGCCGTCGAGGTTATCGAAATGCGTCGCGACCGCGTCCATGAGCCAGCGGTTCCCAAAGGCTTCCTGCTTCGTGGAAAAACAGGATATGTCGATCTAACAGGCGGATTTAGCAACGCCACATTCGGCGAACTTGAAGCGGCGATCAATGATCTGAAACGCCGCGGAATGACGTCGCTGGTTCTGGACCTTCGCGGCAACGGCGGCGGCATTCTAGAACAAGCCGTTAAGGTGGCGGAAAAATTTCTCCCGCCCGGTACGACGATCGTGTCCCAGCGGGGCCGTTATGCGGATGACGATCGCGTGTGGAAGGCCGCAAAGCCGCAATACGAATCGATGCCGCTGGTCCTTCTCGCGGACGAGAACACGGCCTCGGCATCTGAGGTCCTTGCCGGTGCACTGCAAGATAACGATCGGGCACTGATCGTCGGCCGCAGAACATTTGGCAAAGGGCTGGTGCAAAGTGTGCTGAATTTGCCCGAAGGCGCCGGACTAACACTTACCGCCGCCAGGTACTACACGCCGACGGGCCGATCTATTCAGCGCGACTACGCAGCAACCGGCCTCTATGATTACTATAATCACCGTACCGCCGAGATAGACAAGCCGCTTTTTGCCGCGAAGACGCCAACTAACCGCATCGTTTACGGCGGCGACGGCATTGCACCCGATACGATCGCGGCCAGTGGCGGCCTGACGCTGGAACGAATACGCCTTCTCGATCCGATCTTCTTCTTCTCGCGTGAGCTCACCGCCGGACGATTGGATAAAGATCCGGTACTAGGCTCGTCGGCCACTATCGAGCGGCTCAGACAACGCATCATCTTTGGCGAACCGATAGTTGATGAAGAGGTGGTTAGACAGTTTGGCGAGTTTGTCGCCGGGAACAAAGTTCAGCCTTCGTGGGTAGCAAGCCTGCAAAAGGAACAAGCCTTTGTTCGCCAAATGCTTGGCTACTATATCGCTCTCGGTGCCTTTGGATCTGAGACCGCCGCCCGAGTGCGGATAGAGGCCGACCCGCAGATCAACCAGGCTCTGGATGCTCTCCCAAAGGCCGCTCAACTTTACGCTGCCGCACAAAGGGCCCGGACATCGTCCAAAAAAGAAAAAAGCTCGTTGAGTCTGGTTCTCAACGAGCAAAGGTAGAAACAGGAGGAATTAGAAAGACAACCCACCGCAGCAACTTGCAAAACTATCGGCAATTCGGCTTTCTCACTCAAATAGAGTGATGCCGTACCGCATTCATCGGTTGCATCGTAATAAGAAAAAAGTTCTGCAGTCAAATCAAACTGCAGAACTTTTGCTAGTTCAGAACCTCCCGCCTAGAAATGAAGCTTCAGCGAGAGCTGCATCTTACGGGAACTGCTTATCACACTATCCCGGATCCTGCCAAAGATCGTCGAGGTGATCGACGCCGTCGGGTTGTCAAACGAAGGGTTATTCAAAAGATTCTGCGCATCAAGCCGCAGATCAAGGTTAAACCGCTCCGTGAACTTGAGATTCTTAAGAATAGCCAGATCCGTCTGGAAATAGCTTGGCTTTACAAAGAAATTGCGGCCGGTATTTCCAAGTTGGCCCGGTGCCGGGACCGAGAATTGGGCCCGCTGCGAGCTGTCAAACCAGAACGTCGTGGTACCCGGCGAACCCTCTTGGACCAGATGGCCCATATTTCGAGTGCACCCGTTGCAATCCGCCGGTGACTGGACCACATTGCTGAACGTATTCCTTCCCGAATACACCGTAAACGGCGTTCCAGATGTCCAAAGGACATTGCCGGCAAGCTGCCAACCGCCGATCACATAATCAAGCAATTTGGGCATATCGCGACCCAAGGTCCGGCCGCGTCCGAGAGGCAGTTCGTAAACGTACGTGGCCTGGAACGAATGCCGTTTGTCAAAATCGGAAGGTGCGTAATTCAGTTCGCGATTATTTATGTCATACGGCGTACTTCCCGCGGATTGGGATCCGCCGGTCCCAACGACCGTAAACACTGGGTCGAACGAGCGAGTGTCTTTCGAGCGGCTGAATGTGTAGCCGGCCTGGAAACTCACACCTTGATTGAATCGCCGTTTGACAATGAATTCAAGGCCGTTGTATCTCGAGCGATCGTGGCTATCGATCACGTTAAGGCCTCCCAAATACTGGGTGAACCGCTGGAACAGGAATGGGCTAAACCCGTTCGTGGTAAGGGACGTGCTCCCAGTCCTGGCGGACAGCGTTGCCGCCGCACTGGCAACGTTATTTTGAGCCAATTGTGTTGCAAATTGATTCGAGCCGCGGAAGGCGACGGAGTTACCGTTGGCCGGCCCGCCAACCAATAGCGACGCGAGGCAGTTCGGGTCGTTTGCGCGGGCGGCGTCCTGTGCCTGAATAAACGCCGCAAGGAATGTCTGACTTCCGCAACGCTGGTCCGTAGCAAGAATATCCACCTGGTTCGCGTTGTAACCGCCGATCAAATGTTCGCCGCGCTTGTAAATGTAATTGAATTCAAAAATCGTGTTCTTGATGAACTCGCGTTGAAAACTCAATGCGAATTGATGGATCTCCGGGAAGACCAGATCAGGATCAACCACCGTGATCGAACCCGTGCCAAATGCCGGAGGCGTCCGAAGTTGGTCAGGTGTCTGAGTTGGAGCAAGCGACGGAAGGCCGTTTCTTATCAAATTGCCTTGGGCGCTAAAAGCGGGATCCTGGCCAAGAAACGTATTGCCCGGTGCACTCTGAAAGATCGAGGATGAGAATAGGAAGGTCGCAAACCGATCGTAGGACAAGCGGTAGTTCGCCCGAATCGATGTTTTACCATCTTTTAGTGGATCCCACGCAACACCGATCGAAGGCGAAATGTTATTCAGGTCATTTTCGAAAACCTTCTTCTCAACAAATCGCAGGCTATTGGTGGCCGGGGCATCCAACCCAAACGGTTGATCCGGGGCCAGGATCGGCCGGCCGTTAGATTTCGGTGCCAGTTTGAACTCCCACCGCAGGCCAAGGTCAACGGTCAGGTTCGGAAGGATCTTCCACGTGTCCTGAGCATAGATGTCATATTCCGGATAGTCCGCACTAAACAGCCATCGCGTACCGGCCGGAGCGAACTGGCTTGGGTTCGACTCGTCAGAAACGAATGCCTGATTGTACGTACCGATCCGACCAAGTAGATCATTGAGAGTACTTCGAAGGCGTCCGAGATCATCAGAGTTGATACCATTCGCGGCCGTCGTCGGAAGTACGAACGGGGCCAATGAGGCAGTCGGTGGATTGAACCGAACATTCGGCTCTATCTGCGTTCCGGCAACGTTGGACCGATCGTCGAACGCGGTACCGAATCGGAAGTTGATTCCCCCTTTGATGGTGTGGTTTCCTTTTACCCAGGTGAGATTGTCAACAAACTGCCACGTCCGCACACTCCGCGCGTTATACGAAAAATTTATATTCGGCGTCGCAGGGTTGTTGAATAGAAAAGGGATCGACGGATCGGGCTGCGAAGTGTCAAAGCTGAAGGCAAATTTGCTCCAACCGACCACGACCTCGTTCGTCAGCGTAGATGTCGGCGACAACCGGTAGTTTACAGCAAGATTTTTGGGACTTCGAAATGTGTCGACAATTGCCGGAGTTCCCGGAAAAACAGGCCGGCCGGAATTCGCGCCGCCGTCGCCGAACGTATTCTGTTCACCCTGCGCGTAGCGAACATAGAGCGACTGATTGTCGGCAATGTTGTAATCGATTTTCGCAACAAAATCGTACTGCTTTTCAATACCCGGTGCATTGAACGAAAAGCCGGCGGTATTCAAGCCGTCACCCGCCGCAAAGGTATTTGGCAGCGGACTCGAATTTATTATGTTCAGAAGCGCCGGATCGAGGCCCGTCGCTGTAGGATTCCCGGTTCCAGCCCCGGTCGAGGTGTTCGCATTGATGTTATAGGTGGCGATACAATTCGTCGTCACAGTGCCGCTGCACGCTGGCAGCAAGGCATTGCCCGACGCATCGACGGTCGGGTTCGTTGAACCTGCCGGCGAGTTTACACCGCCGCGAACGTACCTGAAGATACCGCTGCGGGCCTGTTGCGTGTAAACGGTGCGGGTTATCAACGCGCTGTCGTTCTGCCGCAGCAATTGCAGATTGGTAAAAAAGAAAAGCTTGTCCTTGATGATCGGCCCGCCGACGCTTCCGCCGAAAATATGCTGCACAAATTGCGGCTTTGGCCGACCATTCAGATTGTTTTCGTATTCGTTAGCGTTTAGTTCGGGTGTTCGGTAAAACTCAAAGACACTGCCGTTGAACTGATTCGTTCCGCTCCTGGTCACAAACGTCACCTGCGCGCCGCTGCTGCGGCCAAGCTCGGCCGTAAAGTTGCTGGTCACAACCTGGAATTCCTGGATCGAGTCCGGATTCGGGCGAAGCGGCGTAAAATTCGATCCGCCTGCACTGGATTCGTTGATATCAATTCCATCAAGCGTGAAATTGAAAGAACGATCGCGCGAACCGTGAACATGAACACCGCCGCCCGCCGTGTTGTTGCCGCTAACAACACCCGGCTGAAAATTTAGCAACGAGAGCGGATTGCGGCCGCGACTTCCGACGATTGGCAGGTTTTCAAGCGTTTTCTGCTCAACCGTCGAACCGATGTTGCCAGACGTGCTCGTCTGAACCTCTTCGACCGAATTTTGCACCGTGACCGTTTCTGAAACGGCACCAACTTCAAGTGCAATATTTACCGTCGCCGGTTGATTTACATTGACAACGTTTCGCCGAGAAACAAATTTCTTGAATCCCTCTTTCTCAACCGAAATTTCATAGCTGCCGATCTGAATAAGATCGAACACATAGGCGCCGCTCTCGCGGGTTTGGGTTATCAGGCTCGTGTTCGTACCTTCATTCGTAAGCGTCACCGTTGCTCCGGCAACGGCCGCACCCGATGAGTCCGTGACCGTTCCAGTAAAGCGCGATGTAGTTCCTTGCGCCGCGATAGAAAGATCGACGCCAAGCAGCAGAGCTACAGATAACAAAACGATCGCAAAAGGTTTGTTTCCCATTGTCACTCCTCCAAATTCCAATTGTTGATATAACAAAACGTGATGCAAATAGGCCGATCAGAAAGAAATTATGATGTACAATATCACAACCCTACAAAAAAGCGAGCCGCGAAGCCGCCTTTGGACGAAGCAACAGGTTTTACGTGTCGGAATTCAACTCAAGTAAAAGAGCTCGCCCGAAAAACGAGCGAGCTCCGATCTGCAGTTGAGCTTGCCTAGAAAAGGAATCTAACTCCAAACCGCACAGCCCGCGGCGACTGATACAACTGGGGCATACCGTAGCGTTGATCGAGCCGGTTTGTCGGGTCGGCGTTGAAGCGATCAAGAATTGGCTGAAGTAGCGCGCCGGACGTGTAGCCGTTTGCGTACAATCGAGCACGCTCACCCGCCGTGGCCGCTGGGAACATTGCGGCATCATTCGGCCGGCTTGTGGACGTGTTCATTGTAGGATAAACACCAGTCACCGCATCCTGGTCCCACAAATTCAGTAGGTTTAGGTCAACAGCAACAGAATATCGGCCATCGGCCCCGAATTTGACCCGATGGGTAAAGTTGACATCCGTCTGGCTGAACGTCGGGCTGCGGCCAAGATCGCCACGGTGGTAGAAGATCTGCGGGGTAACGCTTGATTGGCCATAAATTGACGTAGTCATCGGGGTACCCGAGCTAACCGTTTGGAAAAACGCAAACTCGGTCGAGTTCGCCTTGCTTCCCATCCAATCGAAGATGTATGCACCGTAGATATTGAATACGTGCGGGCGGTCCGTCGGCAGCGGCCCGTTGTCCGGCTTACCTTCAGCGGTAAATCCGATGAACGGCAGGTCGAACGCACGGCTTACACCCGGCGCCAGGCGTCCGTCAACAAGATGCGGTTCGTCCGAACTGGCAAGGCCCGTGTAATTGCCGTGCAGCCGGCTGAACGTATAGTTCGCATTGAAATACCAGTGCTGCGAAAGGCGTTTTTCAAGCACGAACTCCAAACCGTCGTATCGGCGCTTCGGGCGGGTTGATCTTTCGTAGCCGAGGTCCAGCAGCGTTTGCAGATGCAGGCCGCTTCCCGGATTACCAATAATGTAAGCTTCGCTTCCGGCAGAATTCACGATACCCGCATCCTCGACCGCTTCATCGACATTCTTATACGTGTAACGTGAACGGAACACATAATTCTTGCCAAGCTGGCGCTCAACGCCAAATGTCAATTCAGTTTGCTGGAACGGTTTCAGGTTTGGATCAACGGCGCCGTCCTCATATGGCGATGCACCCGGCTCATTCGCGTTGACGCGAAGGTTCCGCTGGCACCGGCTGCGTGCCCCCGCTACAATGAACCCGGTCGACGGGCATGCGCTCGGGCCCGAGAATCCACCGAGAACAACGCTAATGTCAAAGTTCGAGGCACTCTCACCCGGAAAGATCTCAAAATAATCTTCGAGGAAAATATCGCCGCCGAACAGTCCCCGCGGAAGAGCAAATTTGACACGATCGTAAAACTTGCCGTAGCTGCCGAAAATCTTGGTTTTGCCATCGCCGAAAGGATCATAAGCAAACCCAAGGCGCGGAGCTATCTTGTCACCCCAGCCGAAATCAACACCACTGGGAATGCCGTTAAAGGTCGGAAGGTTCTCTTTCTCAAACCGGACGCCCAAGTTGAGGGTAAGCCGCGTGAACGGCTGCCATTTATCCTGGATAAATATCCCCTGGCTGAGGTTGCTTCCCGTACCGTTCGTCCCGGTCCGGCGGAATGAGGCAGAACCGATCGCTCCCGGCGTGTCGGTGACACCCGGCTGAGTACTCGAAATTGGTGTTCCCACAAAGAACCGAAGTTGGCCGATGGCGTTGTTGCCCGACTGTACGTCGTTCAAGATGGTATATCGCTGATAACCACCCTTTAATTCGTGACGGCCGCCGCCGGAAAATAGATACGTGCCCGAAAATTCATAGGTCTCGCGGATCGAGATGTCCTTTACGGTCAACGAATTGGCCGCCGTTGTCGAACACGGGAACGGATCAGGATTGTTTGCCGGAGTGCGGTTGCACGAAGCAACGTTCACGACCTGCGGCACGAAGTAGTTTCCCAATTTTTCATTGAGAAAGCCTCGGCTGTAGCGTCCATCTACGACCAGGTTCGTGAGTGGAGTGTAAACACCCGAAAATGTTACGGCGTTTGCATTCTGCCGACCGCCCTGTTTGCTTCGGAACTGATTTTCCGGCAGGATGCCGAGGCTTCCGCCAAAGTTAGTTACCGGGATTCCGGCATTATTAAACACATACGACGACGAGCTTACATTCGAGAACGAACTGCCCGGCAGGCTGCCTTCCTGAACGACCGGATTCCACAAGAATGTGCCCGTCAGCCTCAAACTGTCGAAGGGATTTGCATCGAGCCGGCCAAAGGCGTATTCATACGTCGTCTTTCGGCTGTACTTCTCCGTCGCCAGCAGCGTCCTGGTTGCCGCGGGTTGGTTGCTGAAGTACTGCGTATCGACCTCAGTATTGAAGATCTGCGGCGAATAGCTGCCAAAAAACCAAAGCCTGTCCTTGAAGATCGGCCCGCCGAGATTAGCCGTAGGGAAATAATCGGTGCCTTTGGATTTCGGCGGATCAAAATATTCAGGACTCTGCGTAAAGAATGATGAAGCGGCGCTCGTCCCGCCTAGCAGTGGCCTCGCATTGCCGTTAAAGCGAGGCGTTTCTGCCTGAATGCCAAACTCGCCGTGAAAATCATTGCTTCCCCCGCGTGTAACAACGCTCACCACGCCGCCGGTCGCACCGCCGTATTCAGCGTTGAATCCGCTGGACTTGACCTGCACTTCCTGAACAAGCTGCGTCGGAATATCGAATGTATCGTTCAACGTTCCCGTCCGGTAGTTCGTCACCTCCTGGCCGTCGATGACAAAAACATTCTCGCCGCCCGAAGCTCCGTCAACGGAGAAGCCGCCGGTCCTGCTCTCAGGCCGCGTTCCGGGAACTGATTTCAAAAGGCTGGTGAATCCTGTTCCTTTGGGCAAAAGTTCTATTTTCTGCGCACTGATCGCGGTTTGAATACCGCTGTTCGTCGTATCAACGGGAGGTGCATCGGCCACGGTAACATCGACCGTATTCGCGCTTCCGCCCGGGCTGACCGAGATGTTCAACTGCGTGTTCTGTCCGATAACCACAGTTACATTCTCGTACTTTGCCTCACCAAAACCGCCGGTTGGCGACGTCACGACATCGTATGTTCCAGGCGGAACCTGGATGGCGCGGAAGAATCCTTCCGCGTTGGTCGTGACCGTGCGTTTGAATCCTGAACCCACACCGGTCGTCGTTGTTCCTGTGACCACTGTCTTGGCACTTGTGATCGTAACGGTCACGTTAGGAACGAGCGCTCCGGCCGGGTCTTTGATCGTGCCCTCAATGCCGCCCGTGGTCTGTTGACCAAACGCGGAAAGCGAAAGCACCAAAACAAACATCAGGCTTACTTGTGTAAGGCTGATCCACTTTGCAATCTTCATCTCTTGCTCCTCTAGTCGATGTATTGGTTTATCGGGATTGGTCCCTTCCGCCCAATGCGGACAGGCCATCCATCAAAATTGTTTCTTGGTTTGTTCGGGAGTAGCACGAAACCATGAAGCATGCCATGGTCAGGCAACTCGCATACCAAGTTTTGGTTCGATCAAAGTTGTCGCCGCGTGCGGCATCGGTCCGCTGATCGAAAGCCCAATTGTTTGCGGTAGAAAGTAATAACGAACTCTGATGAAATGGGTATTTTCAACAAGAGTTGATTATGCACAGTAGCACAATTCAGGTAAGAGTTAAATTGAGGAAAATGGATATACTAACGAAAAGCTGAATTCTGAGATGTTTTAGTCAGAAATTTGTCTATCGGAAATATTCAAGCAGCAATCCATCGGCGCCGACGGCCCAAGCGTATTTCTTTTCGACAAAAAGGCCGTAAAGGCTCTTTTTTGTATTGCTGTCAACACGGGCCCATGTCCGGCCCTTGTCGGACGATCGGAGGATAGTACCACCGTGGCCGGCGATCAAACCGTTCTTGTCATCGGCGAAATCAACGCGCATGAACGAGGTCAAGATAGGTGATTGTACCTTCTCCCATGTATTGCCGCCGTTCTCGGTCCGCAGGATCGTTCCCGCTTCGCCGACCGCATAGCCTTCGTCATCGTCGCGAAAAT
>JADYZI010000261.1 GCA_020853255.1 Acidobacteriota bacterium | reverse complement strand
CTGGTGGCGAAGGATCTGAACGCCGAGAGCGTTCGACAAGATTGAATTTACACTGTTGAAATACATCTGTCAACATTTTTTTGCAATGTTGAACGCTAAAAGACAGAAATGCGGTCAGAATGAATGATGCACCCTGCCAGGCCGGTATGACGGGGTAGTCCCGCCCTTAGCTATCCAGGTCACCGAACTCTGATGCACACTCATCTGCCGACCTCAGATCTCAAATTTCAGATCTCAGATATAAGATCGTGGTTCCCTGTTCAAGAACCCGCTCGCTACCGCTTCCGGTTCCGACAAGTCCACTGCCCGGCCGCTGACGCAGGCGGTTCTGATTTTTGTGCAAATCGTGCATTTTGTGCGGTTTGATACATTTTGTGCGGTTTGATACGTTTTGTGCGGTTTGATACGTTTTGTGCGGAATGTGCTGTTCGCACCGTGAAGAACGAAGTAAACTTCTTTTTGTGGCTGAGCGGGTGCTCGGCGAGATGATCTATACCGATCAGGTTTTGTTGATGAAAATAGTTCTGCCGCTTTTACTGTTTGTTTTTTCCTCTTTGACGATTTCGGCTCAAACGGCAGAGATTCGCCTAAATCAAGCTGGTTTTTTAGCGAACGACAAAAAAGAAGCAGTGATATTGGCAAAAGAACCGTTCTCCGGTGAGTTCGTCGTTACGAATACTGATACCGGCAAAGTGGTGTCGGAGCGTTTACAAACGCGGCCGTTAATCGCATCCCCTTGGGGCGGAAGTTTTGGTTACTACTATGAGGTTGATCTTTCGACCATTAAGACGCCGGGTACATACCGCCTAGTAGATAAAAGCAGCGGCCTTCGGTCAATTGATTTCGTGATCGGCCCATATCCCGCATATCACGAAGACCTGCTCTTCTTTATGCGGCAGCAGCGGTGCGGATACAATCCCTTTCTCGACGCGGTTTGCCATACTCACGACGGGCGTTCGTTCTACGCGCCGTTTCCCGACGAGACGTTTGTAGATGCAAGCGGCGGCTGGCACGACGCGGGTGACCAGTTGAAATATTTGATAACGGCAAGCAACGCGACGGCGCGGATGATGCTTGCGTATGAATTGGAGAAAGCGAAGTTTGGCGACTTTGTCGATGATCTCGGACGCGATGATAGGCCGAACGGAATTCCCGATATTCTCGACGAGGCGAAATGGGGGCTCGACTGGATCCACAAACTTCACCCGAAAGCCGGTCAGCTTTTTCACCAGGTTGCAGACGACCGCGACCACCGCGGCTTTAAGCTTCCCGAGAACGATAACGCCGATTACGGCTGGGGTGTGAACAGCTATCGCCCGGTCTATTTCGCCGACGGCAAACCGCAAGGCCTTTCGCAATTCAAGAGCCGCTCGACCGGTGTCGCAAACATTGCCGGACGTTCGGCGGCGGCGATGGCGATGGCATATCGCATCTGGAAAACGGATCTGAAAGACACGGCGTTTTCGTTGAAATGTCTCGCTGCCGCCGAAGACCTTTACGCAATGGGCAAGCGGCAGGAAGGCTTTCAGCAAGGGAACTCATTCGGAGCTCCGTATCGCTACAACGAGGACACGTGGGCGGACGATATGGAATATGCGGCAGCGGAATTGTTCAAGGCGACACGCAGGCCCGCCTATCTCGCCGATGCAAAACGCTATGCGAAACTTGCCGGAACGACATCGTGGATGGAGTTCGAGGACTCGTCGATGGGCGAGCAAATGTCGCGGCATTACGAGATGTATCCGTTTACGAATGTCGGACATTTTGCGCTGTATCCGCTCGTCGATGCCAGAACAAAACGCGAGCTTGCCGGATACTATCGTAGCGGCATCGAACGCATCGTCGCACGTGCAAAGACGAATCCTTACGGCGTTGGCGTGCCTTTCCTTTGGTGCTCGAACAATCTTGTCGTCGCGTTCATCACACAAGTCCATCTTTACGAACTGATGACCGGCGACACGACGTATCATGATGCGATGATCGCACACCGTGACTGGCTGCTGGGCCGCAACCCGTGGGGAACATCGATGTTCGAAGGCATTCCCGCAGGCGGCGAATATCCCGAAGACACGCATCTGCCGACCGTCCAGTTATTGAAAAAACAGGTCCGCGGCGGCTTGGTCGATGGCCCGATCGCCGCCTCGACATACAATGGCTTGATCGGATTGACCCTTACAAAACCCGACGAGTTCGCTCTGTTCCAGCCGCGTGATGTTGTCTATCACGACGACGTTGGCGACTACTCGACCAACGAACCGACAATGGACGGCACAGCCGACGCAATACTCGTCATGGCGATGTTCAGTCAGAACCGCCTGCGTGAGCGGGCGGCCAGTTCGTCAGCCAAGAATGGTCGTTTCACCTACGTTGAAGGCGGCATTATTCGCGGTGATAAAACTTCAAAGAAAATGGCACTCGTCTTCACCGGCGATGAATTTGCCGAAGGTGGCACCGCGATCGCCGACGCTCTGGCGAAACACCACATCAAAGCCTCGTTCTTCCTCACCGGCCGTTTCTACCGCACGCGCGCAAACCGCCAGATCATCGAACGTCTGAAAAAAGACGGCCATTATCTCGGGCCGCATTCCAACGAACATCTTCTCTATGCCGACTGGAACGACCGCAGCAAAACCCTCGTTACCCGCGAACAATTTGAACGCGACCTTAACGACAACTTCGCCGCCATGCGTCCCTTCGGTATCGACCGCAAACAAGTTCCCTTCTTCCTTCCCGCCTATGAGTGGTACAACGGCGAGATCGCAGACTGGGCTTCCGCAATGGGCTATCAGATCGTAAACTTCACTCCCGGCACCTGCTCAAACGCCGACTACATGGCGGATAATGACAAGAATTACATCTCCAGCGACGATATTTTGCAACGCATTAAAGATTACGAATCCAAAGACCCAAACGGCCTCAACGGCTTCATTTTGTTGACGCACATCGGCGCCGGCCCAAAGCGCACGGATAAGTTCTTCAACCACATCGGCGAACTGGTCGAGTGGCTAAAGAGTAAAGGCTACGAACCGATAAGAGTAGATGAGTTGTTGAAGTAGATTTGGATTTGGCGGCGAAACCGCCTTCATCTCTGATACGTGGACGTCGATCCTTTGCTGAGAAAACAATGAAATGTGGAAGTAATGTGAGTTGAAGGCATAGGTTGAGTTGAACTCTGTGCGGTTCCACCGCACATTTGCTTTTTCGGATATCACCAGAAGCTTCGCATCTGGCCACTTTCTCCTTGCCGCTTCGCGGCGAAGGTTGTTGCCTTTTCGATCAGATAT
>JADYZI010000260.1 GCA_020853255.1 Acidobacteriota bacterium | reverse complement strand
ATTTTGTCTTGGCCAGATCATCGTCCAGCAGCGAGGTCAGATCAAAGCCGTTAAAATCCTTCAACCTGGCAAGAACATTGAATTTTCCCTCGCGTTCAATATAGGGCTTTAATTCCGCTACAGCATGCTTAATATCCTTTTCACGCAGACGTCCGTTCACTTCGTAAGCGACCACGTTTTCACTGGTCGTTTGCAGGAAATGGAGAGATGCCTTCGGTTCCTCCGGTTTAGGCAGCGATGCAGGCTCTTCTGAGGCCCACGCAAACGCTTTGTCGCGGTCCGAAGGTTCAAAGACCTTTACGTCGATCGAAGAGAACACTAAGCCTTCCACACGTGCCATCGCTCCGATCCAGCCTTTATCGGTCACCACCGCGACGCGATAGTACCGTGCAAGTTTGCCGATCTGGCCGATGCCATTCGTAACGTCCTTGAGCAACCCCTCAAAGGTCAGGTTCATCGAATCTTCGATCTCCGCGAAAAAAGAGATGCGTTCGCTGCTCGCCAAGGCGTCGTTCGTCGCATCGTATGCCTTTGTCACGTCGTCCGCTGTCATGCTGCCCGACAGTTTCATCGCAACAAGATGTTTTGGTGATCCAATTATTTCCAGCATTTTGTTCCTCCAGCCTTATTAAGAGTTACGTCCGAGGGCAGACAAAAGTTCGGCCACATCCTACTTCATCGAATGCAGCCCGAACATATTTCCATCCGGGTCAGTGCACAGCGAAATAAAGCCGTACGGCCCGATGGACATTTTTGGCTTGAAGATTCCGCCGCCCGCACCTTCGACGCGGGATTCCTCGACCGAGCAGTCCTCACACATGAAATAGACCAGCGTGCTGTTGCCGCCGCTGGGCACGCCAGCCATTTGGACCAGCGCACCGTTAGACCCGAGCCTCTCCACTGCGTTCTCATCGCCGGAAAACGTCTTCATTCTTAGTTCGTGCTCGGTTGGATCCGTTAGGTCCTGCATCTGGACCCGAAGTACAGTTTCATAGAATCGCTGGGCCCTGTCGATGTCCTGAACATAGATCTCAAACCATCCCACCGGATTCATATCTGCCATATTAGCTTCTCCTTACGCACATAAATCTCGAAATAACATTAAATATTGGCAGTCGACGGTCGCGATCAAAATCCCGACATGGGCGCCAACACGAACAACTACTTCGATAAGAATGATTATACGCCGTTTATGAGAGAAGAGGAGGAATTTAAAAAGAAAATGGTAGGCACTAGCAGAGTTGAACTGCTGACCCCTACCGTGTCAAGGTAGTGCTCTACCACTGAGCTAAGTGCCTACGTGTCTTTATTTATCAGGTTTCGAAAAGCGGAAAAATAGCCGTCAGCTGTCAGCTATGGCCGCCGGCCATTTTTCCAAGACCGCTTTGGATACGGAACATTTCAAAAACCTCATCAGTTTGCCGTTAACTTGGCCGGTGCGATAAACCTTCGGTCGATCGGAACCGGGTGCCAAGCGGAATTCAAGAATGCCAAACCCACTCGCCGCTGTCAAGGATAAGATCTGACTTCGTTTGCAGAGCAAGCGAATGCAGACTCATGAAACATGCGTTGTACTGCCAAATAGGTCATAGACGTCCGAATTTGGTCCCAAATGCTCCGGATCACCGAATTAGACGCCACAATTTCTATTGTATCCCCGAGCAGAATCTATGCATCCCGATCGCGACCAGCCTGGCCGTTCGGTTATCGACATCGAAATTCGGATTGACCTCAGAAAACTCGACGATCCTCGTGTTCGCAAGCGAAGCGGCGTATTTAACAAGTTGAATGAATTCACCTGCGCGCAACCCAAGCGGCGATGGTGCCGACGTTCCCGGAGCATCGGCCGCCCTGACTGCGTCCAGATCAAACCCGAAGAACGTATTGAGCGAACTGCTGTGGTGCACGAACTTCAGCTTAATGTGTTCCTTAAGTTCGACATCCGCCTCGGACCGAGAGCGCAAAAGCTCAAGGCTGATCAGGTTTACGCCCATACTGCGGACATAATCGTAATATACTGGCGAACAAAAGTGCGATTGATATCCCACCTCGTAGAAATAGTCGGGTCTGATCAGCTTTTCATCAAGCAGTTGTCGGTAAGGCGTGCCGCTATTACGCTGATCGGCGATGCGAACGTCCAGATGAGCGTCGATATTGATCGCGATCCAGTTCTCGAAGCCAAAGCTTTCCGACATCGCCTTGCCGTCAGCATATGAAATATCGTTTCCACCGCCCAGGACGATGATCCGTTTCCCGTCCGCAAGCAGCGACTTGACCACCTCTATTTGTTTGTCGTGTGTTTCCTCGAGATCTCCGCCCAACCGAACATCGCCCAGGTCAAAGATACGTTTGTTGATGTTGAATGTCGACAGCTTATAGAACTGAGCGCGAATAGCAGTTGGAGCACCTGCTGCACCCGGCCGGCCATGATTTCGCCGTACGCCTTCGTCCTGCGGACAGCCTAATATCACGATGTCCGCTCCACTGTAATCCGCCTCCTCGCTGCCTACTACCTCACCCAATCGAGGATCATTCCGGTCGCCGCGGCCAAAGAACAGTTCCGCACCCGGGCGCGTTGTCAGATCGAAAATGTTACTCATGGGCAGATCGTCCCGTACTGGAATGGAATACCTAATAATAGCGTATCGGCTGTAAATTCCGAAATCCAAACGGTTTTTGGCCGCTTGCATGGCAGGGGATGCCGATCCGCGTACCGAGCCGCCACGGTGCTGATTTCGTCGGTTTCGATTCTTGTTCGTGCCTTTCGTGGTGGCGAAGTCGGATCCCGGCCACGAAACGCGCGAAACAAAGAACAAAACGGACGCGGTTACTGCACCGCTACGGATCGTGTCCCAACTAAGGCACCATTGTTGCAGGCAACTAAGGGTCAACCCTCTCTCCGTGTAACAGATCAATACAAAAAAGGAGTTGAATCAGATCAAATCATGAAACGCACGATCATTCTATTTATTGCAATGGCATTGTTTAGCGGGATCATTGTAGTATCTGCACCGGTAACGGCAGAGGCTCAGCGCTCGCACTATTACGTTAAAAAGGTACACCGTAACGGGCGCGTCAAATACGTCCGCGCAAGGAAGCCGAGTTACTATCGCCGTCACCGCAACCGCATCAACCTGGCAATTGGCACCGGCGCCGGAGCTCTCCTCGGCGGCCTTATCGGCGGAGGGAAAGGAGCGCTCATCGGTGCCGGTGCAGGCCTCGGAAGTTCGGCGCTGTACACCTATGTGTGGAATAAAAAGAAAAGAAAATATGTGAAAGTACGCCGATACTGAGCAGGTGCTGCCCTATCGACGGCAGCATACGCAGTCGGAGCCGATTCCGGCTGCGACGATATTCGCTACAGCAGCCTTATTGCTCTTTCGCATCTGTTCGCGACGGTCTGGATGATCAAAAAACTCGTTCAGAACGTCGACCAACTTAACCTTTTCCTTCATCGAAAGGGCAAGAAAGCCATTGAATACGATCGCGACACTATCGGGCATTGATGTTTCCATAAAAGATGCAGGCCATCCGTGTGTTTGCGCTTGACTTGCAGGCCTAATTGAACTATCACTCAAGCACAAAGTTTTGACAAATTTGTTTTCTGCGGAGGATGGTGATGAGTTCGGTTTTTCGCGTTTTCTTTATTGCGGCGGTATTGTTTGTTCT
>JADYZI010000259.1 GCA_020853255.1 Acidobacteriota bacterium | reverse complement strand
GGTTCTTTGCTCGCCCGTGCCGTCAGTGTAAGCCGTCCGGTGTCTCAAACCCCGATCCTTTGGGCCGTGCCGTGAGCGAAACGGCGAAATTAGTCGCGCCCGCAGAGCCGCAGAGCGTTGAAGAAGCCCGCACGCTAGTAAGGGCGTCCCTTCATCAGAACCAAATGCGTTGACGCAAGCCCGCACAGTGAAATTGAGAATGGAGAACGGAGAACGGATGATCCGTTGCGGAGGCCCGCACGTTAGTAAGGGCACGCTTCATCATTCATTCAACAGGTGAAAACCCGACAAGTTCGGCTTCCATTCCCAATTAACAACTCACAATCCACAATGAACAATGAACAATTTCCCGATGTTTGTCCCGTCCCGCCGTGAATTGGAAAAGTGGGACAAAGTGGGACAAAAATCGGCGTTTTTCGAGGCGGCAGTTACAATTTATGTCACTTTTGTCAAAGATCAGAGTGTAAAACATATGTTTACACCAACAATATGAGTATATCACACATGTCAATGGGTCTTAAATAGCCACGAATGCACGAATGAATTCTCCTTTGTGCTCACTGAACAAATAGAGACCCATCGGCCAACGCGTCCGTTCTTATTCGTACATTCGTCGCTCGGATGGATCTGAATTGCCACGGCTTTCAAGCCGGGGATCAAGGCAGAAAATTATCCCTCGGAGGCGGCTGTGGCCGCCGACAACGGGCAAATTTCTACTTAAAGGGCTGAGCTTTTACGGCAGTATAGTTTGCGTCGAGGTGAGATGATGGCGGCTGTGCGCCCCTGAGAGTTTGTAAGTATGCGGGAGTGTCTCTTGAGAACTTGAACATCGAGCGGGAGCGGCGGCACAGCCGCCATTTTCTTTTTCAGCGCGAGGCGGAAAAGCACAGCTTTTCCGCAAATAGAGCGGCAAGCCGCCTCGAACAAATGACTGCTTCTCCGACCAGTCATAAGTAGGTTAGGCCGCCCGTTGCGTCAGAAGCGCTCCGTTGAACTCTTGGCCAAGCTCCCAACGCGCGGGATCGGAAAGATCGAATCGGGATACAATTCAGTATCGATCATCAAATAGGCGGAGACAGGACCAGGGGGAGGACTGTGTCTTAGTGTTTCGATCGGTCAATGAAGGCGCTGTTTGCGTGAATTGTCCTGAGCTTTATCTCATAGTCGCCTTCGCATTCCTTATCCAAACAAAAGACACCTACCCAGATCTCTCCTCGGGGCATTAGAATACCGTCATACCGTGCCCAAATGTCGTTGATCGAAGTGTTCGCGATTCGATCCTTAAGGGCTTTGTCGAATATCTTGTCGTAAGCTCTAAGAAAGGCCGTGCGGTTCTTTAAGTGTCTGTAGCCGCTTCTGTCCAAAGGATCAGAGAAAAAGTATACGTTGAGCGGGTAGTGAGCCATCGCCGCCACTTGATCCCGGTCGTCATCCGCCACTGCTCTTTGAAAGGTCAGCCAAAACTGTTCAACCTCTTTGTCGGAATTGACGCCAGCACCTACAAACCTTGCTGTTGCCTTATCGATCTTTGCAGGCTCACTCACCGTCCTATCGGCTTGTGGTACCGAAGTCAGCTTAAAAGTAGCAGGCTCGGCATTTGGCTGAAACATCGACAGGGAGACAGAAGTGGAGAGTACTCCTAGAATGAATGCTGCCAATGAGATGCAAAACTTCCACATAAATATCTCGTTAAGTAAGAAAAGTTACTGAAGGGTTGTTCACCGACATAGTTCGCTCTATTCATTATAGACAATTTGCGATGGCAGACCACTTTTCAAATTCGCAAGACTCATCTATATTCATTCGATATGAAATCCCGAATATCCCTATCGCTTTTACTTGTTTTTGTTTTCTCCGGTGCGATATTTGCGCAGACGGCAGATCAGTTTTTTTCCGCTGGGAACGGGCACTATAAGCAGAAGAATTACACGCTTGCTATCGCAAGCTACACAAGTGCTCTCAGGCTGATGCCGTCGTCGTATGCGACGTGGTTCAACCGCGGACAGGCTTATTACTTTTTGGGGAACTATTCGGCGGCGGTCAGTGATTATTCGGAAGCAATACGGCTAAATGCAAGGTACACAGAAGCGCATTTCCAACGCGGACTCGCCAAGAACAAATTGAAGGACCACGTGGGTGCGGTCGCAGACTATACGACGGCGATCGGCTTGGCGCCGACGGACGCAACGATCTGGTACAATCGCGGGATCGCAAATTCGGACAGAGGCCTCGATGCCGCCGCCATCGCAGATTACACAGAGGCGATACGCCTCTCACCCAATTACTCGAAGCCATACCACAATCGCGGGGCAATATATTTCAGGCAGAAAAGGAACGCCGAGGCTCTTGTTGATCTGGAAAAGGTTCTCTCGTTGGATCCTGCAAATGCGGAGGCCTGGAACGGCCGAGCTCTTGTCTATTCCCGGTCGGCGGATTACGACCGTGCCCTTTCGGACAACTCTCAGGCGTTGAAACTTCAGTCCAACAGTGCGAAATACCACTATGACCGCGGCAGCATTTATTCGCGGAAAAAGGATATCGATCTCGCGATAGCGTCTTTGAACCAAGCGATATCCCTCGACCCGAACTACGCCGCTCCATATCTGCTGCGTGGAGCGATCCGTTTTGACTTAAAACAATATTCGCTCGCGCGCCCCGATCTAGAAAAGGTTCTCCAGCTTTCGCCCGGACACAGTCTGGCAACGGCCACGCTTGCGAGGTTGAAGGCGCTCGGGCAATAGGCGGAGAAATCGTTGTCCTAGGTGGCCTGAACAAGATCGCCGTACAGTAGGTTCGCCAAAAGTTATCAAGTGAAACTCTCATGTCAGAGATAGGCCGAAGTTTGCGGCGACAATGAGAGCATTATTACTTTGTGGAAAGCTAAAGCCGCGAAAACATCCCAAACCTGATCGTGTTGTTCTCGTTCATAACTTCGAGTGAGACGCCGCACCTATTCGAAGCCCAATATAACTTTTGGTCGATAGATTCGATCTTAACCGAACACGGAAATCGAGCAGCGTATTTTTCTTTGAACTTTAACCCGGAACTGGTCCTTGTATAGAGCTTACCTTTGACGCTGATCACGAATTCAGGATTTTTGTTCGACCCGGCGGATCGGGCGATGATCTGCTGTATCTGGGGAGTCAGCTTTACCGGGATCAAGAGTTCGCGATTGCGTGCGGTGGTGAGCGGTCGCTTCTTTATCTTCCCTTTGGTCACCAAGATACTAATTTTTCTTACTTCTCGAGCTATAAGTTTGTTTAGCTTCGATGTCGAAACGGGTTTGTCGGATCGGTCTTTAAGTTTTGTTCCGAGCGTCTCTTGTAATTCAAATTCTTTGTGAATGTCATCTAAGAAACGCAGCTCATAGCTGAACTTCCAGTAGCTTTTTGGGCTATCAAAGCCGACAGCATCGGGCGTTGGCGTGCCGTCCAGGACAAACACTACATTTTCCACATCGTAGGGCACCTTACGGCTATTGACATCTATTTCGTCATTTACCTGGCCGAAGATCGGCAGCGAGAAGATAAAGAATGCAAAAACAGATATGAGACAAATTTTCATTCAGTTTCGTGGTCTCCAACGGCTTGTTTCATTCTTTGTCGTGCATTGACGATAATAGGAGCTTTAAGTCGGTATCGTCAATGAAAATAGGCATTCTTATTTCGGGCCGCGGGTCATGGCCCGAACCGCCGATCTTCGGCCTTATCCAGCGGCTAGGCAATGTCTCGGACACCGAAATGTTCCGCACGTTCAATATGGGCATCGGAATGATCATCATCTGCTCGCCCGCAGATTCCGCCGTCATTTTGGAGGCAATCCCGAGGCCGGTGCAGTTGGGACTAGCAATCGGCGGGCGAAAAGATGTGCATATCGTTGATGCCTGAGGCGAAGAAAGACCGTCTCGCCGATAAAACGAACATTCTTTTCCAATTTTTCTAGGATCCGTTTCGCTGTTAGGTGATCTCTCCAACGTAAATTGTGCCCGCCGCCGACAGTCCCGGAATCTGAAGCGAAGCTCCCGCAGCGGAGATGATCGCACACCCTCTAAAATTATCTAAAGAGAATGAGGGAGAATACATATTTCCCCTATAGCCAAAGAAGAGGATGTATGTCCCGGCAGTGCCGACTGCCACGGTTCCGCTAAGACCGTAACACAGACAGTCTCCATAGAATGAAAGCGTGCTGAGCGGCGGATGGAACGGAAAGACAAGTCCAATGGCGGTCGATGGAGCCCAGCTTGGAGAAACGCTGCCTCCGCCAAGGATCTGAAGCAGCCCATCGTAGAGAGCAATGCCGCCAGGTGTGCGTTTAATAATATACTGCAAGGTGCCCGGTTTTTTCACCCACTTTAGGAGTTCATTCGCTTCGCTCGCACCGCCGCCGCCGAGCCATTTAAGCAATGCCGGAAATCGCTTGAGAGCCTTGGACATGCCCGGCAGTTTTCCAATATCTAAGGATAGTCCTGCGCTAAGTCCGAATAGTCCGATCGCACCAGAGTATTTAGTTCCATCAGCACGTTGGAAAGTGATCTGTCCCATCATCGCCGAGTAGCCCAGGACAACTATCGCCGATTCGCTTTTTCCGGAAAATGTAGTTACAAACCATTCGTCAACGATTCTTGGCTCGGGCGGCGGCAGTTTGCGTTTTGGCGGTTTGCCGTTGGCATAGACATAGAGTTCAACGGCGCGCCAAAAACCGTCGTTTTCAGCAACTCCTGCACCATCGCTTTTGCTTTCGCCGAATCCAAATTCTTGAGGGAACGGGACATTTGGAACCGCAGCGCGTACGTATCGGACGACCGCCTCACAACGCTGGTATGACAGTTGCTTATTGAATTCATAGTCACCGAGTCGGCTTGCGTAGCCGAAGATGTCGATCCAAGGGTTTGGCGAGCTGCGAAGAGCGGGGATCACCATTTCATCGAGCCATATTTTGTGTGTGGGTGAGAGGAATGGACTGCCGGTTGGAAAGTTACACAGGCGCCCTGAGACGGAGGATTTCCCCGCATCCACAGGTTCAATATCCCTAGCCATTCAATTTTTCTTCCTTGAGTAGAGACTGGATGCTCAGCAAATGGGACTTGTGGTCCCGGACGATAAGGAGTACTACGGCCCAGTAACGATAGTCTGTAGGAGCCCTGCGGGCTGCTAAAAACCTTGCTTGCCGCTGGTTCTACTCCCGCTATGATAGATTACAAGATACGCGTCGCGCGCCGTTGCGGACTCATTTGCGCATTGAATAATCAATGAAATTAGGAATTCTTATCTCCGGCCGCGGGTCGAATATGGCGGCGATCGTTGATGCGGTTGCGAGCGGCGAAATACCTGATTCGGAGGTCGCGGTGGTCGTCAGCGACAAGGCCGATGCGGCCGGGATCGTGAAAGCGAAAGATCGCGGCGTCGGGGCAGTTGTCGTTGAGCGACGCGGGCGAACACGTGCCGAGCATGATGCCGAGATCGGCGATGCGCTCGAAAGCCGCGGCGTCGAGCTTGTGTGCCTCGCGGGTTATATGCGGCTGCTCTCGCCCGAGTTCGTAAGGCGTTTTGCGGGCAGGATAGTGAACATTCACCCAAGCCTTTTGCCTGCTTTCCCCGGTCTTGATGCTCAAAAGCAGGCATTTGAGGCCGGCGTTAAGATAACTGGCTGCACGGTGCATTATGTCGATGAGCTGCTCGATCACGGCCCCGTGATCCTGCAAAAAGAGGTCGAGCGGCTTGAGGGCGACACGGTCGAAACGCTCACGCAGAAGATACTCGCGGAAGAGCACCAGCTTTATATCGACGCTTTGAAGAAGCTTGCCGGGTGATGCAGGAAGACATTGAGGCGTGTTTTTTAGCCAATTTGTTTTGACAATTTGGCTTTTGGGCGCGTAAACTCTAGGTTTTCACTTCTCGCAAGTGGATCTATCAGTGAGGGACAAGTATGCCGAAGAGAACTTTTCAACCGAACAACCGCCGTCGCGCCAAGAAGCACGGCTTTCGCGCACGCATGGC
>JADYZI010000258.1 GCA_020853255.1 Acidobacteriota bacterium | reverse complement strand
GGTTCTTTGCTCGCCCGTGCCGTCAGTGTAAGCCGTCCGGTGTCTCAAACCCCGATCCTTTGGGCCGTGCCGTGAGCGAAACGGCGAAATTAGTCGCGCCCGCAGAGCCGCAGAGCGTTGAAGAAGCTTGCACGCTAGTAAGGGCGTCCCTTCATCAGAACCAAATGCGTTGCCGCAAGCCCGCACAGTGAAATTGAGAATGGAGAATGGAGAACGGATGACCCGTTGCCGCAGGCCCGCACGTTAGTAAGGGCACGCTTCATCAGTCATTCAACAGTTGAAAACCCGACAAGTTCGGCTTCCATTCCCAATTAACAATGAACAATCCTCAATGAACAATTCACAATTTCCCGATGTTTGTCCCGTCCCGGCGTGAATTGGAAAAGTGGGACAAAGTGGGACAAAAATCGGCGTTTTTCGAGGCGGCAGTTACAATTTATGTCACTTTTGTCAAAGATCAGCGTGTAAAACGTATGTTTACACCAACAATATGAGTATATCACACATGTCAATGGGTCTTAAATAGCCACGAATGCACAAATGAATTTCCTTTTATGCTCACTGAATAAATAGAAATGCATCGGCCAACGCGTCCGTTCATATTCGTACATTCGCGGCTCGATGGATCTGAATTGCCACGGCTTTCAAGCCGTGGATCAAGGCAGAAAATTATCCCTCGGAGGCGGCTGTGGTGGAAAGCTAAAGCCGCGAAAACATCCCAAACCTGATCGTGTTGTTCTCATTCAGAGCTTCGATCGAAACACCGCACATATTTGAGGCCCAATAGAGCTTTCGGTCGAGAGATCGAATCTTAACCGGGCATGGAAATCGCGTTGAATATTTCTCTTTGAACTTTAACCCAGAAGTCGTTTTAGTCGAGAGCTTTCCTTTGACGTAAATTATGAACTCAGGATTATGATCTGAACCAGCGGAATCGGCTATGATCCGCTGTACCTCGGGTGTCAACTTAACGGGGACCAAGAGTTCACGGTCCTTTGCCGAGGTGAGCGGACGCTTTTTTATCTTTCCTTTTGTAACCAAGATGCTCGCTTTTCTTATCTTTCTATCTAGTAGCTTGTTTTGCTTTCGTGTCCAATTGGTTTTTTCCGGCTTGTCGCCGCTGATCTTCTTTTGTAGTTCGAATTCTTTATTTCCATCGCCCAGGAAACGCAACTCATAGGTAAACTTCCAGTAACTTTTCGGATCATCAAGCCCGACCGCCTCAGGCGTCGGTGTTCCGTCCAGAACAAACGCGACATTCTCGACATCATACGGCACCTTACGGCTATTGACATCTATTTCGGCATTTACCTGGCCGAAGATCGGCAGCGAGAAGATAAAGAATGCAAAAACAGATATGAGACAAATTTTCATTCAGCTTCGTGGTCTCCAACAGCTTGCTTCATTCTTTGTCGTGCATTGACGATAATAGGAGCTTGAAGTCGGTATCGTCAATGAAAATAGGCATTCTTATCTCAGGCCGCGGGTCGAATATGGCGGCGATCGTTGATGCGGTTGCGAGCGGCGAAATACCTGATTCGGAGGTCGCGGTCGTCATCAGCGACAAGGCCGATGCGGCCGGGATCGTGAAAGCGAAAGATCGCGGCGTCGAGGCAGTTGTCGTTGAGCGACGCGGACGGACGCGTGCCGAGCACGACGCCGAGATCGGCGATGCGCTCGAAAGCCGCGGCGTCGAGCTTGTGTGCCTCGCGGGTTATATGCGGCTACTCTCGCCCGAGTTCGTAAGGCGTTTTGCGGGCAAGATAGTGAACATTCACCCAAGCCTTTTGCCTGCTTTTCCCGGCCTTGACGCCCAGAAACAGGCGTTTGAAGCCGGCGTTAAGATAACTGGCTGCACGGTGCATTTTGTCGACGAGCTGCTCGATCACGGCCCAGTGATCCTGCAAAAAGAGGTCGAGCGGCTAGAGGACGACACCGTCGAAACGCTCACGCAGAAAATACTCGCGGAAGAGCACCAGCTTTATATCGACGCTCTTAGAGGTCTCACGACGGCATATTGTCCTAAGGGTGGAGGCCTATAGCTTGTGACCATGAGACGCGTTCCAAGCTATCTTAGTCAAACATCAGCAAGAAGATTGGAAGCGGAATATAGTAGCCGTTAGAATGGTTTCCATAGTCCGACCACTGTTTAGTTATGATCAGCGGTATAGACGACCTCTTGTAGATCGAAAGAAATTTCCGGACACCTCGAAAATCTGAATTTTGCAACTGATTCTTATATTTGACCTCGACGGGCAGGAAACGATTTGGAGCTACGTGCACGATATAATCCACTTCGAGATTTCTTTCTCTGTAGTAGTCCATCTGGATCGTTCCACGCCATTTTTTTAGAGCTAGAAAAACGAGGTTCTCAGCATACAACCCCAGCATTGCGTCATCCGTAAGGAGGGTATCCGTAAGGCGAAGGACTGCGTTACGAAGTGCGAGATCGACCAGGTAAAATTTCATATTTCCTTTCCTAATACGTAACGCGCCTGGTCGGAACTTTGCGATCTTATAGATGAGATCTGTCATTTCAAGTAATGGAATATACTTTTCGATCTGAGACGAGTTAATCGCAGTCTCGCTTGAGACGGAACTTACAGCAACTTCCTGACCGGGGCGTTCTAGCAACGAAATAAAAAAACGGGTCAGCAATTCAGGCTTGCGAAACTCTGCCGCAAGAAGCAGATCTTCGTAGATGACTTTCTTTACCTGGTTATCATAAAGGTACTCCTGCTTGGCCACCCAAGTCGGCAGACCCCAAACCTCCGGAAATCCACCTTCGAGGAAGTATTGCTTGAGTTGTCCGTCAAGTATCTCTCGTAACCGATCAGAAGGCTTCGATAACTCAATTGCGTGTTCCGAAACACTCGGGTCTTCGGTGAGCAGTCCTTGGACGATCTTGCCGCTGTTATGAATTCGGTTCAGTTCGTCAATAAGCAGAGGTTCACCTCTGAGCTTATACAGAACGTATTCTCGAAATGAGAATGGCAGGAGATGATGATCTTTGACCCTCCCTAAGAGGCTTTCTCGACTTTTCTTAAAAATCGGCGACGAGGCAGATCCAGAGATAACTACGCGAATCGGGTACTTCAGGTCGTAGTATTTTTTTAGATACAGTTCCCAATTATGAAGTTTCTGGATCTCATCCAAAAACAGGTATGTTGGCGTCTCAGATTGATCTCTTACGATAAACTTCATGGTCGCATCGATCAACTCGTCGACCTTAACCTTGCTCGTTTCAAGAGCTGGGTCGTCAAATGAATAGTAAATAATCTTTTCGGGCGGAATACCCTCATCTAAAAGTTGCTGGATGAGCTGAAGCAATAATGTGCTCTTGCCGATACGTCGCGGACCGGTTATCGAAAGCATTTGAGGAAGCGCTTTTATGTCATTGTGCAGATGGTGGAATATTGGACGCTTAAAATCCGGAAGCAAAAATGCACGCTTGGAGTCCCGCCACCATGGGTTATACGGAAGAAATATCTTGTTTAATTTCATTGGTTTACCGTGAATATACAAATATGCTATGTATAACTTCAATCAATGTCAATAGTCGCTTAATACAGTATAGTATCTATAAGTTACGGACGCAGTCCGTCGGATCTATGAACCTTTGTTTCGGATGATTGCCAGCAGACACCAAGCACGCTGAAGGTCATCGCTCTCTTTTTAATGGAGACTGAGTGCGTTTCGGGAGGCTCAATGAGACTTTCTCGCGACTAAATTGACAACCGTATTCCCATTCGCGTAAACTCTAGGTTTTCACTTCTCGCAAGTGGATCTATCAGTGAGGGACAAGTATGCCGAAGAGAACTTTTCAACCGAACAACCGCCGTCGCGCCAAGAAGCACGGCTTTCGCGCACGCATGGC
>JADYZI010000257.1 GCA_020853255.1 Acidobacteriota bacterium | reverse complement strand
TGAAAGGATCATGCAGTGCCTGTTTCATGGCACTCAGGCCGCAAATGCAGGTCGAGGTAAAAAAGGGAGTGCAGATCATAACCTGCGAAAGTTGTTCGCGGATACTATTTATTCCGCGCAAGGAAGAACAGAACGAAGCAGCAGCTTGAACATGGCTGACTCAAGGCCATTTTCTGCGCGGCGCAGATCAGCTTGCTGAGTGGAACTGATATAGCAGCCAACGCGGGCCCGGCGTTTCAGATACCGCCGAACCGATGATGACCAACTACGGCGAGTTTTGGCTTTTCTACGTTCGGGAACACAGCCGGCCGATGACGCGGATATTGCATTTTATCGGCACCTCGCTGGGCCTGGTGCTGTTAGCCTGGCTTGTTTGGCGGGGGATGTGGTATTACTTTCCGCTCTCATTGGCTGTCGGTTATGCTTTTGCGTGGTTCGCTCACTTTGTCATTGAAAAGAATCGCCCCGCTACGTTCAAATATCCTCTCTGGTCGTTCATATCCGATTACAAGATGATGTGGTATATGATCACCGGCCGCATGGGCCGCGAGATCGAACGGGCCTATGATCGGGTCGTTTGATCTTATTGGTTCCACATTTCCAAATGACAGTTCTCGCCGAACCGTCAAATCTTCAATTTCCTGTTCTTTCTTGCCTCGTTTCCCATAAGCTGCGCGCGACCTAGCCATAAGCCTAAGCCCACTCAGATCTTTCAATTTCCCGCAGAGGCGGGTTTTCGAGTATAATGGAGAAAAATTCAAGGGGGATAATATGCTGTTGTCGCGTAATTGGTGGGTATTTCTCATCCGTGGGATAATCGCGATCCTTTTCGGTCTCGCTGCATGGTTCTTTCCAGCCGCAGCATTCCTGTCACTTGTGTTGGTGTTTGGCGTGTTCGCGTTACTGGACGGCATACTTGCGATCATTTCAGCGTTTTCCGCAAATGCGGGATCGGAGAATTGGTGGTGGCTGATCCTGGAAGGCGTCGTCGGTATCCTGATCGGAGTTCTGACCTTGATCCAGCCCGCTGCCATGGGAGCCGCCTGGCTGTATCTGATAGCGGCCTGGGCGATCGTCACCGGCATTTTAGAAATTGTGACGGCGACGCGGTTGAGAAAAATGATTACCGGCGAATTCTGGCTGATACTTGGCGGAATCTTTTCGGTCCTCTTCGGTGTGCTTATCGGCATCTTCCCGCAAACAGGCCTGATCGCGGTCGGCGTGATCATCGGGATCTACGCCTTTGTGTTCGGCGTCTCATACCTGATGCTTGCATTTGGGCTGCGAAAGTTTAAGACGGCCTTGAACTCCTGACTGTGCTCAAATCGCGAGGATCGTCGGGAACTAACCAGCGTCCTTGATGTGCGACGAGATCAACTCAAGAGAGCGGTCGTATCGGTACGAGATGTGAAAGTGTCCGTCGTCAAAGTCTTCGTGAATGTGGCCGATGGCGTTCTCGGCGAGTTTGCGCGACAAGATCCGTGCTCCGACATCGAGAGCAAATTCGTCGCGGGTTCCGGCGTCAATGTAGAGCAGCTTTAGGCTTTTTAGTTCCGCGGCATGTTTTTCAACTAACCTGACCGGATCGTGCTCGATCCAACGGGCCCAAACCTCCTCGCGCATCTCGCCTGTCTCAAGATCGAATGGCATATCGAAAGACTCGCCGTCGGGTGAATAACACGCGGCCATGCCGATGGTGTTAAGGGCCGCGTGATCATCGCGGCCTTGCTTTTCGGTTGACCAAAATCTTCGCATAAACCCGATCGCGTCGCCTTTGATACCGCGAAATGCCTTGGCAAAATCCATCGGGTAACAATATTCGAAATAGGCGTCGCCAGCGGTCGAACACACGAGCCCGAATACATCCGAATGCCGCATTCCCATTATCAGCGAGCCATAACCGCCAGACGATTTGCCCATAACGGCACGGGCATTCCGGTCTGCGATCGTCCGGAAATTGGCATCGACGGCGGCGACGATCTCCTGCGAAAGATAATCTTCATAGCGGCCGGTGGCGGTCGAGTTTATGTATTGCGAGCCGCCAAACCAGGTAAAACAGTTCGGCATCACCGCGATCATTGGCTGGATCGTTCCGGCGGCGATCAGCTTGTCCATCCGCTCGGCCAGATTTGGCGTAAACGCATTGTCGTTGAGAAGCATTTTGCCCCGCCCGGTGAAGCCGGTCAGGCAATAGACGGCCGGGAACCTTTTGTCCGTGGATGAATAACCGGGCGGAAGATAAGCGAACAGGTCGCGTACACTGGGGTCGCCAAGCGGATTGCCCTTCAAAACCTCGCTTTCGTGACGCAGCCGAACCACCGACCCGCAGCCATTCTCTTCAGGGATCATGATGTGCATTCGGGGGCAATTATAGCTTAGAATCAATAAATTATGCTTGCGAGCGAGATCGTAAATATCAAGGACAATTTTGGCAGCACCATTGAATTTCTGACGGCGATGGTCACGCCGACGCTGCTTATTTCGGCGACTGGTTCACTGGTGCTTTCTACCTCGACAAGACTTGGACGGGTGGTTGACCGAGCCCGCGAACTCGAACGCCGTCTCGGCGAGATGATCTACGTCGAAGACAAATCGGAAGTACCGCTGTATGAAAAGCGGGTCGAGGTGATAGTGGACCTGCTGGATAAGGTGACGAGCCGGTCGCGCCTGCTGCAGCGGGCAATGGCGACGTTCTACTACGGGCTCGGGATGTTTATCCTGACAAGCGTGACGATAGCCGTTGCCGGCCTTTTTAATATTTATCGCTGGCTGCCCGTGCCGATCGGAGTTATCGGGATCCTGTTCCTGCTATACGGAAGCCTGCTGATGCTGAAAGAAACATCAATGGCCACGGCGACGATCAAGCAGGAAATGGACTTTACATGGGAACTGGCGCGCGAGGTGGCCCCGAAAGAGGTTGTAAGCCAATATAACGCAAAGGGCCGAATAAAAGGATCCAAAAAGCATGCTCCCAAAGTATCTAAAACTCTTGGCGGAGACTAAGCTTGAGGAGCGCGTCCTGGCGCTCGAAGAACTGCTTCGCTCGTGCACCGTCTGCCCGAAAGATTGCGGCAACGACCGGCTGAATGATGAGATAGCCGCGTGCTATTCGGGCCGGTTGCCGATCGTTTCGAGCTTTACCGCACATTTTGGTGAAGAGCCTTGTTTATCCGGCACGAACGGGGCCGGGAATATCTTTTTCGGCAACTGTAATCTTCGCTGTGTTTACTGCCAGAACTATCAGATCTCGCAAACCTGGAAAACGCAGAAAAAGAACGAGGTCACGCATGAGCGATTGGCCAAGATGATGCTCGAATTGCAGGACCGCGGCTGTCATAACATCGGTTTCGTTTCGCCGACACACTTTGCACCGCAGATGGCGAGGGCGATTTTGATTGCGGCTGAAAAAGGTTTGCGATTGCCGATCGTTTACAACACGAACGCATACGATTCGGTCGAGGTCTTGCGGCTATTGGACGGAATCGTCGATATCTACTTGCCCGACCTGAAATACGCCGATTCCAACGCTGGATTTCAGTTCTCAAAGGTACGCGATTACGCCGTCCACGCCCGCAATGCGATCAAAGAAATGCACCGCCAAATGGGCGATGAACTTGTCTTCCGGAACGCGGACTTGAGTCCGCCCGCAGGCCGGAACGCGGACTTGAGTCCGCCAGTCAGTTTGCTGAAACGCGGCCTTCTCATCCGCCTGCTTGTTCTGCCAAACGACATCGCGGGCCTTGAGGATAACCTCCGATGGATCCGCGACGAACTCGGCCCGAAAACCGCGGTTTCGCTGATGGCCCAATACTACGCGACCAACAAGGCCGCCACCGACCCGCGATACATTCTCCTCTCCCGCCGAATCTCCGAACGCGAATGGTTTAACGCCGTTTCACTCCTTGAAGAGCTCGGCATGGAAGAAGGCTTCATGCAGGAATACGAATCCGCCTCCCACTACTACCGGCCGGATTTTGACGACAAGGAGAAGCCGTTTAAAGATATTAGGGATTTTCAGACCCGAGAATAGAACCGCACGAACAAACCTATGGAAAAGAAAAGTGAAATAAGATTATTTGAAGAACGCAAAGTAAGAACGATTTGGAATGCCGAAACCGAAAATTGGTACTTTGTGATTTCCGACGTTGTTCAAATTTTAACCGACACCAAGGATCCGGGCGACTATATTAAGAAGATGCGCAAGCGGGATCGAGTACTCGCCAAAGGGTGGGGACAAATTGTCACCCCCCTTTCGGTCGAAACGCCAGGCGGAAAACAGCCAATGAATTGCGCAAATACCGAGGGGCTATTGCGAATCATTCAATCGATTCCGTCGCCGAAGGCTGAACCATTCAAGCTGTGGCTTGCCCAGGTAGGTTCCGAGCGCCTGGAAGAAATGCAAGACCCGGAACTCACTATCGACCGCGCATTGGAACAATATCTCAAACTCGGCTATTCAGAAAACTGGATCAACCAGCGTCTCAAAAGCATTGAGATACGCAAAGAGCTGACAGACGAATGGAAACGTCGCGGAATGAAAGAAGGCATTCAGTTTGCGACGCTAACTGACATAATTACCAAAACCTGGTCAGGGAAGAACACAAAAGAATACAAGACGCTCAAAGGGCTAAAGAAAGAAAACCTCCGCGATAATATGACCAACACGGAATTGATCTTGAATATGCTCGCTGAAGCCTCGACCAAAGATATCTCGCAAGCGACCGAACCAACGACCTTCGACGAAAACAAAAAGGTAGCCCAACAAGGCGGAAATGTCGCAAAAGTAGCAAGGCTCGAACTCGAAGAGAAAACCGGAAAGAATGTTGTCACAGAACTCAGTGCAAAAGCAGGGTTAAAGCAGATCGCCGCACCGAAGCGGTAAGGTTGTGAATATCGGCGTCAAACAACTCGGCCGCGAATTTCAACGACTAAAACGATATTGTGGAACTTTAATGAACGAAACACACGAAAGAAAATTGGCTTGGCTGCGACGCGAGATTCAAAAAGGGCTGGATGATCTCGATGCCGGACGATTTCGCGACGGAGCGGAGGTAATGGCGGAATTTAGAGGACGAATACTTCGCCTCAAGATGCAGCAAGATTTGGGGATCAAACGTGTCCGTCAGGCGAATGACAGCGGTCCATCTGTCTAACTGAATTGATCAGTTGATCTTAGATTCAGATTGGTTGAGGAACCGGACGAGATATGAATCGAAAGCTCGAAAATTAAATCCTTAAATTTTGTACCTAATTTTGGTTGTCCGACGTTTACATAGTTGTGAATAGAGCAATCCTAATTTTATCCATAGTTATTACCGTTTCGATTTCAGTGATAGGAAGTCCGAGCATTTCCTCTATCGACCGCACCAGAATTGCGGAAGCGTATCGAATTGCCGAGTCGGTCCAGGATGGCCTTTGGAAAGACTGGAGTACGGCTCCCTTTGCGTTGCTGTTCATTACAGATGAGAACGAGTTCCTTATCCGTCACAAGAAGCCGAATGACGAGTTTACGTCGATAGGTTATGACAAGCTGCTGAAAAGTGAGGTCTTTGTTCGTCCCCGAAAATTTCAAAAAGATTTGCTTGCGACGTTTCCGGCATTTGACGCTACGCCGGTGATCGTTGTCGGAAAGGCTGAGAACACGTCTGACAAAACCTCAACGCGTTGGGTGTTTGTGCTCCTTCACGAACATTTTCACCAGCTTCAATATTCGCGTCCGAATTACCATTCGGATGTGAACGCGCTCGACCTTTCCGGCGGCGACACGAACGGAATGTGGCAGATCAATTATCCGTTCCCGTATAAAGACGAGTTAGTGGCGAAGAGTTTTCGCGGGCTGACCGATTCGCTGTTAGCTGCCTACGAAGCGGGAAACAAAGCAGATCGTGCAAAAACCTTTGCGGCTTATGATTCAAAGAGAAAGTCATTTTTCGAATCGCTGAAAATGGCAGATAACCGCTACGCATCGTTCCAGCTTTGGCAGGAAGGCGTCGCGCGTTATACGCAGTACAAAATGGCAAGGCTTGCCGCCCGCAAGTTGAAACCGAGCAGGGCTTTTGCGAAGCTGCCCGATTTTGTTCCGTTCGACAAGGAAGCCGACCGGCTCCTTGCCGAGACGTTGAAGGAAATGCACGATCTCGACCTGAAAGAATGGGAACGGGTAGTTTTCTACCCATTCGGCGCTGTCGAGTGTTTGATGCTCGACCGGCTTGATCCGACTTGGCGGTCGAGATATTTCGTCGAAAAATTTGCGCTCGAAAAGTATTATCCTTCGAACGTAGCGAAATGAACCCCGCCGGCAAACTGCCGATCACTTCAATATGAAGAGCAAGATACTTAACGGTTTGTTGATCTTGACATCGCTCGTCGGCTATCTCGAGTGGGGAGCAGGAAATAGTTCGTTTTTGTTCCAGGCCGAATACGAGGTGCTGCGAAAGCTGTTCACTGATCCGATGTCGGCGGTTCATCCTTTCACATTGATCCCGCTGCTTGGCCAAGTGATGTTGCTTGCAACAATATTTCAAAAAAAGCCGAGCAGGTGGCTCACAATCATCGGGATCGTGTGTCTAAGTCTTTTGCTGCTATTGATGTTTCTGATCGGACTGATCTCATTCAATTTCAAGATCCTTCTTTCGACGGTTCCGTTCATTGTGACGGGGATATTCGCGGTAATCGAGGCGCTGCGACGAAAATAGGCCGTTTGCTTGCTTTGATCGTAGCTGGACAGTTTCTTTTTGTTTGGCTTGAAAATTATCGATTCAGTTCGACGTAGGATGAATCTACTTGAATGGAATAATTAGCATTATAAGAAGTTTTCTTAAAGCTTAACAACAAATAGACGAAATATGTTAACATCGACTAGTTGGAGGTAAACCAGATGGCGACGATGACAATTTCTTTGCCCGATCCGCTTCGGGAGTTTGTTGAGGCGGAGGTTTCGAGCGGCAACTATGGTTCGGCAAGCGAGCTTTTTCGAGAAATGGTTCGCGAACGGCAGAAGCAAAAGACGCAGGAACGCCTTGAGACGCTTTTGCTTGAAGGCCTAGAAAGCGGACAATCTATCGAGGTAACCGAACACTATCTTGAACAGCGACGCCGGGCGTTAAGGAAAAAATTGGAAAAGGCGAAATGAAACTTGCCCTATTCCTGCTGGCGAAAGCAGAGGCCGATATCGACAGCCACTGTGTCTTCATGGGTAAAACGAACCGGGAAAAGGCATTAGACTTCGACAGGGCGGTTTTCGATTCTTTCGACCAGCTATGCGAAACACCGTTGATCGGCGCCGAACGTTCATATCAAGATCCAAAACTGTTCGGATTGTGTATGTGGTTTGTAAAAGGATTCGAAAAGTATCTAATCTTTTATCGTCCGCTTGGCAATTATATTGAGGTTGTTCGGATATTGCATTCGGCGCAAAACCGGGACTTCATGCTTTCCGAGAGCGATGGGGAATAAATGAAAGAAGGCGAACCCGCATCTGATTTTACGCTAAGAGACGGCGATGGGAACGATTGGACACTGAGCGATCATCGGGGCAAGACGGTCGTGCTGCTTTTTTACCCGGGTGATAATACGCCGGTTTGTACGCGGCAGCTTTGCTCGGTACGCGATCATTGGTCCGAGTATCAGGCGACGGGGGCCGAGGTTGTTGGGATATCGACGGATACGGTCGAATCGCATAAGGATTTTGCGGAGAAGAAGGAATTGCCGCTGCGATTGTTGTCCGATCCCGACGGAAAAGTTTCGGCTGCTTACGGAATGAAGTCGTGGTTGCCCGGTCGCTCGGCCCGCGGGGTTGTGGTGATCGATAAGGAGGGCAAGATCGCCTATCACAAGGTGCAAGCGCTGAGCCTCTTCCGGCCGGCGGATGCAGACGTCCTAGAAGCGATCAGGCAGGCCAGCTAAGAATTCACCACAGAGGACACAGAGGATACAGAGGATACCGAGAAATTGAAATGCAGCTTTCTCCGTGTACTCTGTGTGCTCTGTGGTAAAATCAAGTCATGGCATTATTCGGAAGTGACAAATTCAAATGCGCGCGGTGTGGTGATAAGAGTGAACCGATCGGGTTTACGCCGGTGCCGACGGAGCTTGGGCAGAAAATTGGCGAAGAAATGTGCAAAAGCTGCTGGGCTGAATGGCAGAAAAAACAGATGCAGCTGATAAACCATTTCGGACTGGATGTTTCCAACCCGGACTCACACCAGTTTTTGTTCGACAATATGAAGATCTTCTTCTACAACGAAGGTGTCGATATCGCGCAGATCGATACTTCCAAGGAAGGCACAGTAAACTGGTAATTTCCGTTTGTTCCTAAATTCTGCGCGCCCTAAAAGGGATCGATCACTTGCCGCGTTGTTTCTAGCCGCAGTGGGTGTTTTTTGTACCCACGGGGCCAAAGCCCGCGCCAACTAGGGCGCAATCTGTTCGATTGACGGATGTCGCGTTTGCTGGCTACGGATCTTGGCACAGCGCTCGCCCGTCGGCACCTTTCTCCAAATTCTCGGATAGACAAGCGAAAATCTGAATATTTGAACGCTTGGATATTTATCTATCCAGGGTGAACCTGGGCCGCGGTACGATATTTTCGTATCGATAATTACTGCGTTTTGTTACAATGAACTGGAACAAATCTTGCCTCTGGTTTCTTTGGCGAAGTCCGCCTTGACCGATGAAGGTGAAAGTGCTCACAAGCTGGAGCCTGATATGGCTGGTCGCAACCGTGCTATTCGTTGCGGGCGGAGCGCTGAATCTTCTTCAAAGGGCGACAGGGAATCTTCCGCCTACGGACGGTGTGGTCTGGGTCAAAAAGGCTGACGGCATTTATGCGGAAAAGGTCCTCCCGGGCTTGGCGGCGTCGCGGCAGGGCATTTCATCGGGCGATAAACTCATTGCGATCAGCTTGTACGGCGATACTTTTGATGAAGTTGCCTCGGTTGTTGATATCCAGATGTACCTGGCCGAGGCCGGGCCGGGTGGTTCGCTAACGTATTTTTACCAGAAGCCCTCGTATTCTTTCAGCAACAACTTCTATTACGCCGATCTAAAGAACATCGATACGCTGCCGCGATGGACGCCATCGATCGTTTTTCTCACGATTGTTGGCCTTATTTGGCTCGGGGTTGGCGTGTTCGTGCTGTTCAAGCAGGGCAGTCGTTCGCCGTTCGTGATCCATTTTGCGACGATCTGTCTTGCCGCGTTCGTATTTCATGTCTATCGGCCGCTGAACACCGGCCAGGATTTCGACCTTGCCGTCAGCCTGATAGATGATCTTGCGTTCGCATTCTTTGCGCCGCTATTCCTGCACTTTTGCCTTCGTTATCCTGTCAGAAGCGAGGTCTTCGACCGTGCGCCGTGGAAAACGTACGTTCTATACGTCCCGGCCTGCCTGCTGGCCGCGGCGATGCTCTTTTTCTCGCTCGGACAGTTGGTGCCGATCGCTTCGCTCGCATCCGGACTAAGGGAGATAAACTCGACTTATCGAATATTCCCGACGCTCAATACCGCATTGCTTGTCCATTTTGTCACCGGTATCACGGCTGGCGGCGTTGCCCTGATATGGCGGTTTATGAGCAGCCGGCAGCAGATCGTCCGACAGCGGCTGAAGTGGGCGATGTGGGGCACCATTGCCTCGGTTCTGCCTATTCTGTTCGTATTTATTGCGAAACGCTTTGTTTATCTGCCCGATGACACATTGACGGTCGGCATAACAACTTTGCCGCTGGCTTTGATACCGCTTAGTTTCGGCCATTCGGTCGTCCGCTATCGGCTGATGGATGTCGATGTCGTGGTCCGGCGGGCGCTTGTTTACGCAATGACGACAGTCGCTATCGCGGCGATGATCGGTGCCGTTGCACTCGGCCTGGTGTTCCTTGCGGTCGGCACCGACCTTTCACGGACCGAGATAACGCTTCGTGCACTCATCGCCGTGATCGCCATGGCGGCGATCGTCATGCTCAGTGAGCCGTTGAAGAACTTTCTGCAGGAGCGGGCTGACCGGTTCTTTTACGGAACGCGTTACGACCTTCGGCACGGCCTCTTGGATTTCGGACGTACGCTTTCCGCGACGACCGCAATGGAGCCGCTGCTTGAATCGCTTACGGAAAGGCTTGCCCAGGTTCTTGATGTTGAAAAGGTCGCGATCTTTGTCGAGGATGAAAGGGCAGCGAGCAGTTATCGGGTCGCCAGATCCGCCGGATTGAGCGAAACATTTCGCATTCCGCACGATTTCAAGCAAATGATCCGCGAAAAGAGTGCGGAACGCGGTATTGTGCGGGCAGACGAGTTCGAGTCATCCGAGGCCGAACCTATCGTGACCAATGGGAACGGTAATGGAAACGGGCATGGCAAGGTGCTGCCCGCCCGCAAGGAACTGCACTATTTTGTCCCCT
>JADYZI010000256.1 GCA_020853255.1 Acidobacteriota bacterium | reverse complement strand
CCTTTCTCAAAACCCAGCTTGCGATCAAGATAATTCTACCGGACCTTGTCGGCAACGATCCGCAGCTTGTTACACGGTTCAGGCAAGAGGCCCTTGCGGCGGCGGCGATCAGGCACCAGAACGTTGTTGGCGTGACCGACTACGGCGTTATCAAAGGATCGATACCGTTCCTTGTGATGGAGTATGTCGAGGGCGAATCGCTTCACGATCTGCTTGCACGCGAAAAGGTTCTTTCACCCGAGCGGGCGCTCGAACTGATGTCTGCCATCTGTGCCGGCGTTGGGGCGGCGCATCACCAGGGAATCGTTCATCGCGACCTGAAACCGCTGAACATCATGATCTGCAGCGACAAGCCCAATTTGTCGCAGGCGGTCAAGATACTTGATTTTGGGTTGGCTAAGATCAAATCCGGTGAGCTGCTTGGTTCGTTCATTCAGGCACAGACGACTGGCCTGATGGGCTCGCCGTATTACATGGCGCCGGAGCAGTGGGCCGACGACGAACCCGATTCGCGCTCGGATATTTACAGCCTTGGGGTAATGCTTTTTCAAATGCTTACGGGCGATGTGCCGTTCAAGGGCTCGTCGATACCGGCGATAATGAAAAAGCATATCAGCGACCCGCCGCCGACGTTCACTGAGCTGAATGTGCCCTTGTCGATCGAGGTCGAACAAGCCGTTCGTCACACGCTCCAAAAGGAAAAGGAGAAGCGAACCGCATCGGTCGAGCACCTGATAGCTGAGTTGAGAACGGCGGTCGAACCGGTGCCGATCGGCATTCACACTACGGGCAATGCGGCATCTACAACGGCCTTGAATGTGCGCACCTCGCCGCCGCGGTCAAAGGTCTTCCTTGACAACGTGGCCGTAGGTGAAAGCCGTGACGACGGGTGGATAACGCTGAACGGCATTCAGACGGGCAGCCATCGCTTGCGAGTCAGTCACGACGGCTTCCAGGATTTTCAGACTGACCTTCAATGCGATGGCCGGACGCAGCAGGTTGTGGCCGAACTGCAAACCGGCGGACTGTCGGCGGCGGCCACTGTTGCGTTTAACGCGGCCGAGCATAATACGCCGCACAACATGGGCTCGACACAGAGCGGCCAGGGCGAACTGCAGAAAACTGCTGTCCAGGGTTGGAATACGGGTAACCAGGGCGTGGCGGTACATTCTATGCCGCCGAAAAAACGCGGCTTTCTTTCGCCGCTCGTCATTGGCTCGGTTGCGCTGATCGGACTTTTTCTGCTCGGCGGCATCGGCATCGGCGGGGCGTACATGGCCGGCCTTTTTGGCGGCGGCAGACTTGGCGGATCCGGAGGCGGAACCGGAACTCCCCAGCCAACGGTACCTCCGGGATCGCCGACGCCTGTGCCGGTCAGGGCGGAAATGGCCGAGTTGCCGGCGGGCACGTTCGAAATGGGATTTGGCGACGCTAACTCGGTCAGCGGCCCGGTCCATTCGGTCGAGGTGCCCGGATTCTGGATCGACAAGACCGAGGTCACGAATGCCGAGTATCTTGATTTTGTAAAAGCTACAAAACACACCGCGCCGAGCCACTGGGTAAATGGAGCTCCATTGGCCGGGACAGAGAAAAAACCCGTAAGATTCGTTGATCTTGACGACGCAAATGCCTTTGCGAAATGGCGGTCAGAGCGTGACAAGGTAACGTATCGGCTGCCAACCGAAACGGAGTGGGAATATGCCGCGCGGAACGGTTCAAAGTCAACGCTCTATCCCTGGGGCAATGAGTGGAAAGCAAACGCCGCCGTGATGGCCGTGCCGGATTCTGAACCCGAAGATGTCGGGACAAGACCGCAGGGGGCAACGGAACTGGGCGTTCTGGATATGATGGGCAATGTGTGGGAATTGACCAGTTCTCTGTTTGACCCCTATCCGGGCAACAACGCGGTCGGTGTCGAGCGTAAGCCCGGAAAGCGGATAGTTGTTCGCGGTGGCTCGGCACACGAAGATGCGGTGAAGTTAAAGATAAACGCTGCATTCCGAGTGGATGTCGCTGCGGACCAGAAGGAAAAAACAGTCGGCTTCCGGCTCGTCCGCCCGAAATAGTTCCTGATCGCGGGCCCCAAGCGGATCTCAACCGTCCGTCAGGAATACTGATCGCCGCCGAAAGTCCAGGCCTGAACATCTCGGAAGCGTAGGCATCATCTACGCTTCTTTGTATTTATAACGGTTTCATAAAAATGACGCTGACCCTTGTCGAAGTGAACACTGCCGCTCCGAAGCCGGAGATGACGTTCAATAAGCCTGTTGTCCTTGTCGGGCGAGAGGCGGGCGAGTGTGACGTCGTTTTCGAACAGGCGGCCCACCCGATGGTTTCGCGGCGGCATGCCGAGTTTGCCCTTGAGGACGGCAGGTGGTTCGTTACCGATCAAAATTCAAGCTACGGCCTTTTTGTCAACGGCCGGAGGGTTGGCCCAAAGGTAGAGATCAGCGTAGGGAACAGCATACAGTTCGGAGCGGACGGCCCGACTGTAGTCGTGATATGGCTTGATGCCGTACAACAGGGCAAGCCCGCACCTGTACGGAAACAAGAGCCTGCCAGGGTTCACGCACCACAGGTTAGCTCTCCACCGCCCGCTGCACCGGCCGCAGCGGATCCGCGTCCCGCCGCACCGGCCGATTCGTGGGAAATGGAACCGGCGCCGATAAGGCCGGCGGCCATTCCCGCGGCACCCAAACCGGCCGCACCCGTACCGGCGGCACCAGCGACATCGGCGCCGCCTGCATCGCTTGAGTTTGTCGATACGATCTCGCGGCAGCCAAAAACACTTTCCGCGGCGAGCACATGGCTTGGCCGCGACGCGTCGTGTGATGTGGTCATCGACGGCACTGCGGCCGTTGTATCGAGGCGGCATGCGGAGATACGGTACGAAAACAGCGCCTATGTCATCGAAGACAATAAGAGTTTTAACGGCACGCTCGTTAACGAGCAGCGCATCTCGGCCGTAACTCCGTTGTATCACGACGACCGCATCCGGCTTGGGGCCGGCGGGCCTGTACTTCGCTTCAATTCGCCGGGCCGCGTAGGACCCAAAGGATCGAGCCTTCCCGGCCAGCGTGCCGTGCCGAGCGGGCAAACCGCGGGTTTCGGCAAAGTGGCGACGCCTGCTGTGTCAGGCCCCGGTACGATGGTGTTTGATCGCGGAGCGGCAGAAAGATACATTCCGGGAACGGCCGCCGCACAGCCTCAGCTGCTGATGTCGGTGGTCTTCGGCACAAAATCGAAATTGACGATCGGCCGCGCCGCTGACAACGATATCCAGCTCGACGGGCTTCTCATTTCAAATCACCACGCGCGATTGATAAATGGGCCGGCAGGTGTGGTGATCGAGGACCTGCGTTCGACCAACGGGCTGTTTGTGAACGGAGCACGCGTAGCGAAGTCACAGATCGGCCCCGGCGATTCGATCGAGATCGGAGCTTTTCTGGTCGGTGTCGATCCGACCGGAAGCATAAATATTTTTGACAGGCGTTCGCGGACGCGGCTTGATGTCGTAAACGTTTCGCGCGAGATCCGCGGGTTGCCGCTTCTTGATTCGGTCTCACTCTCGGTCCGGCCGAATGAATTTGTCGGCATTCTTGGTCCGTCCGGTGCGGGTAAATCGATGCTGATGGAAGTGATGGCAGGCCTGCAGGCTCCGTCAGGCGGGCATGTGCTGGTAAACAATCAAGACCTGCAGCGGCACATTGACTCGCTGAAGCAGTCGATCGGCTACGTGCCGCAGGACGATATCATCCACCGCGAACTTTCTGTTTACCGGACGCTTTATTATGTAGCGAAAATGCGGCTTTCGCGCGACGTTTCTTCGGCAGAGGTCCGGCAGATCGTTGACGAGGTGCTGGATGTGACCGGGCTGACCGAAAGGCGCAACGTTCGCGTCGGCCAACTTTCCGGCGGCCAGCGAAAGCGCGTTTCGATAGCGGTCGAGCTCATAACAAAACCGTCGATAATCTTTCTCGACGAACCAACATCCGGCCTCGATCCGGGTGCCGAAGGCCGGATCATGCGGCTTTTCCGGCAGATCGCGGAATCAGGACGCACGGTTATTATGACAACGCACGCGATGGAGAACGTGAAGTTGTTCGACAAGATCGCGATCCTGATGGCCGGAAAGCTCGTTTTTTACGGAAGGCCCGATGAGGCCCTCGTATTTCTGGACGCAGCGAACCCAAAAGACCTGTTCACTCAGCTTGAAACGTCGGTTCGCGATTCCGCGGGTGACAAACGGCAATTGTCCGCATCGGCGGCTGACACGTGGAGGGCAAAGTTCCGCTCGACGCCGCAGTTTGATGAGTACGTTCAAAAACCGCTCGCCGAACTTGGGTCGATGCAGCCGGCGGTCAAACAGAAGAAACGCCGGCTCGGTATTTTGGGCAGCGTCGGACAATGGTTCACGTTGTCGCGGCGATATTTCGAAGTTCTCCTGCGGGACAAACTGACCTTGTTCATCCTGCTCGCACAGGCCCCGGTTATCGCGCTGATGACGTTCTTTGTTATGGGAGCCGATCAGACGCGCGATTTTGTTTACTTTGTGCTGGCGATGGTCGCGGTCTGGTTCGGGACGTCGGTTTCCGCCCGCGAGATAATTCGCGAGCGGGCGGTTTACAAACGCGAGCGGATGGTCAATCTCGCGCTGATCCCATATTTGGCATCGAAACTTTTTGTCCTTGGCTTCATCGTAGTGGTGCAGTGCCTGTTGCTGTTCGTCCCGCTCAAAATAGCGGACCTTGCCGGGCTTATGTCGATGCCGGGCGAATTGTTCGGCATACCGCAGCTTTGGGCAATGCTGTTGACGGCGGCGGTCGGCGTTGGCCTGGGGCTGTTCGTTTCGGCGTTGGTGCGGACATCTGAGATGGCGACGGGCCTTGTGCCGCTGATCCTGATACCGCAGTTGCTGTTCTCTGGTTTGGCGGGCGTGCCTGAGGGCATAAGCAGGCCGATCAGCATGACGATGCCGGCGGCATGGTCGTTCGATACGATGAAACGCTTTTCTACGCTGGATACGCTGGAGCCTGAAGGCGCAAAGGAACACGGAAAGACTCGCGGGCAGGGATTGTACAAGTATATTGAAGAAGAGAATGAGAAGGTCGTCGCCAAGGCGAAAAAGGACCTTGAAGACTTCAAACGATTGAATGCAGACCTCTCCGAACCGCGGCCCGCTCCGTCGCTTTCGACCGAAGAACTCGAGTCGATGTCGATCCGAAAGCTGCCGGATGACCTCAGCGGCTATGTGACTTTCCTTCATCCGTGGATGAACGAGGTTGTGAACCAGATAGTGTTGAT
>JADYZI010000255.1 GCA_020853255.1 Acidobacteriota bacterium | reverse complement strand
CCACGCCGTCAACCATCGTCATTTTCACATCTCGCGCGTTCGAAGAAAACACAAGTGCGGCTTCGATGTCGTTAACTGGCTGTTGAGCCGGATGCCCAACAGAAATGACGGCAATATCGGCTCGTTTTCCGGGTTCGAGTGTGCCGATCATGTGGTCGAGGCCGAGGGCTTTGGCACCGCCGAGTGTTGCGGTTTCGAGGGCATGCTTAGCGGTGAGAAAAGAATGCGCCCTTACTTCGTGCGGGCTTTCTCCATCGACATGGCTTCCGCATTGAGAATGGTTTCGCGCCGCCAGCACGGCAAAGCGCGATTCTTCGAGCAGGTCACAAACATTATTGCTGGCGACCGAATCACTTCCTAAACCGACCGCGATCCCGGCGTTAAGAAACTTCTCGAACGGTGCATACCCGTGGCCGAATTTTGCGTTCGATTTGGGGCAATGTGCTATCGCGGCCCGGTTTGCGGCGATGCGGGCGATATCGCTGTCTGAGACGGTGACGCAATGCGCAAGCAATAGCCGGGTTGACAGCACGCCCAACCGTTCGAGGTATTCGATCGAAGTGCAGTGCGGTGAGTGCCACTCCAGATCAAAGCGCTCATAGAACTCGGTGAACAATCCTTCACCGCGGGTCATCAGGCTGTGTTCGTCAGCGGACTCGGCCGCGTGGATCGACAACGGAATACGATTGATAATTGCGTACTGCGCGATCAGCTCAAATAATTGCGAACTGACGGTGTACGGCGAATGCGGCGAAAGGCCCGCCTTGACCAGTTCGGTTTCCTCCGTACGAAGCGCTTCAAACTTTTCCCCCAATGCCTTGAAATCAATATCGGCAGTTCGATTGTCTGGCGAGAAATTTGTTTCCTGAAAAACGATGCCGCGAAGGCCGGCCTGCGTTAGAGCCCGCATGCCCGCCGACCCATTTCGCCCGATATCGCCAAAGCAAGTCACGCCCGCCGCCGCACCTTCCAATGCTCCCGCCACTGCCGCGGCCTCGATATCTTCGTCGGACATCGCCGCACGCAGTTCATTTATTTTTAGCAGCCACGAACGAAAATCGTGCTCGACCCCATCCAGAGCACCGCGCATCGCGGTCAATTCAAGGTGTGAGTGGCAATTTACGAATCCCGGCAAGATGGCCGCCGCGCCAAGGTCTTCCATCTCAGCGTCAGGAAATGCAGCCGCCACGTCCTCCCGTGTCCCGACCGCCCTCAAGAGGCCATCGTCCATAGCCACGGCACCATTGGCGATCGGCCCCGACGATATCGGCAATACATGGTCTGCTGCAAGGATCTTCATTGAGATGTGCGAGAACGGTCAGCTTGTTCGCGGTCCGGAGCGGTACCGGTCGAGGATCGACGTCACATAAATGCGCGTAGAAAGAATGGCAACGCGCGAAAGGAATTCCGGTTCGGTCATTGTTCGCATGTCGGCGCCTCGCACCCATTCATCAACCCTGCTTGGGCCGGCGTTGTAGGCGGCGAGGGTCATGGCGGTTTCGGCCGGCAGCCCGCGATAGCGCTCGCGCAGTTTTTCGAAGTACCAGCAGCCGACTTGGATATTTCGTTCCGGGTCGCTCAAAAACGCAATAACATTTTCGGACGTCTCCCGCTCAAATTCCCGTAGGCCGGTTGCCTTTGCCCATTCTCGGGCGACCGTCGGCGTGACCTGCATAAGCCCGACCTCCTCGGCCGCGCCGATCTTCCAGGCACGAAACCACGTTTCCTCGTATATCAGGCTCCAAACCAACCCCTGATCGATGTTATACACGCGGGCCTGCCTCGCGATCAGTTCATCGTACCGGTGTTCCCAGTATTCGCGGAAAAAAAAGTATCCTGACGCGGCAATCACCGCACCTATAAAGGTGATCGAGATCAGGTAGCGAAACATCCGAATAAAAGGGTGAAATCGATCGGCACGGCGCCGATAGAGGCATTAGATCAGCAATACGGCCCGATCACAAGAGAGTTGGCAGACAGCCGATCGCGAGCTATTTCTCGTTTCAACAAACCGTCGCGACGCATTATTTCTTTCTCGCATCGCGTTGCTCAGGTCTGGCCCCGTTCGCTTCCGATATCGAAAGCGAGTGTGAAAGTTTTTTGTCCGAACCGCGGCCTGACCGGACGAGTTCGGCAAAAAGATCAGTGTCATAGTCCGCCTCGCGGGCCATTTCCTCACGGATCTTGATCAAAACCTCCAAAAATTTCGGGCGCCGGTACATATCTGCATGTTAGATGGTGACGGGTTGCCGGGTGGTAGTCAAGAACATCCAGGATGAGATCTGTTCCGTATCAGCTATGAACCAGGAATTCCGGTGTAACGATCGTCGGCGAAAAGAACCCGGCTGCGGTGTTGAACAGCCGAACGCGGGCCTGCCGCCGCACATTCGCAATGTGTCCAAAATTCCACGTGACCAGATAATCGATCTTATGAAATGAAGCGAGCGCAACATGGATCGCGTCGGCGATGAACTTTCGATGAAATATCCCGCGCGAGATATATCCTTCGGCAAGGATCGCCACCTCTTCGGCAAGTTCCAATCTTTCAAGGTCCTTGATGATCTTTAGATATCCGGTACGGTGCGGTTCGTCAATGCGTTCAAGTTCACGCTGAACAAGTATCGAAGTAAACGGCCGATATTCAGAAAGCTCATGTTCGAACCAGCGGATGGTCAGGTCCCGCCGAAACGCATCACCATTGTCGAGATAGGCCCCGATGACAGACGTTTCAAGATAAAGGCTAAGCTTCACAAATGTTGGATCGCCGCCGGTGGCCGGTTCGGCACACTATCGCTCGGGGTCAAGCGGAAAGAACGTAACTCTTGAGTTCTTGAAATCAAACGTCATTCGGTAGTTTCTGAGAAAATTTCCACCCAGAATGCCGGCCTGAACAAACCCCGATGCCTCATTTATCATATCAAGGTCGAGAGCGATCGCCGTAATGCCCTTTCTTGAATGCGGGCCGAACGTGATGCTGGGCAGCAGGAATGACGGAACTCCTTCCGTGACGCCGGCCGAGCCGATAACACGCATTTTTTCGGAGCTTGCGAACGGGCTTACCGATTCAAGGCTTGCCACTTCGTCCGAAATTACCGAAACGCTCGCTCCGGTATCAACAATAAAATTCAACGGTGCTTCAACACCCGCAAGCTGCACCTCGCCGCTCAAGAATCCGCTTGAGGTCAGCCGTAGCGGTAAAGATTTGCTGTTCGGATCATCCACCGGCGGTGTATCTGGCGTCCGCTCAAGCGCAAATGTCAGATTTCCGTAATCAAGCGTCGTAAGAAATTTTGAGATCAGCGAAAGGCCGATATAGCCGTCAACCTGGTGAGCGCCGGAATGAAACCGCCGGATGTAAACCGGCACATTTCTTATCTCAATGTCGCCGATCTCGACCTCGCGGACAAAGCCGTAAATTATCTCAAACTTTCCGTCGCCGCCTATGCCTTTGGCAAAACCGCCTTTTGTTACCGGATCAATGTCGAGCCTTTTGGCCGTTTCTTCGGAGATGACCGAAATGCCGGATCCCGTATCAAGCACGAAGTTCAGCGGCTCGTCGCGGTTGTTTAGCTTAAGCTTGATGACCGGCCGGTTCCCGACCAGATCAATTGGGACCGTCGTCTTCCTTTCGCCGCCCAACGAGTAAAGAGATTCACGCTGGCCGAGGAATGTAAGAAAGTTGATAACACCTTTGATCCGCGCCCGCCGCTCATCGTCCGTATCCTTTGAGGCGGCGAGAAATCGGCGATAGCCCACGGCCGCTTCTTTATATTTCTCCGCCCGTGCGGCGACCTGCGCATAGGCGAACAGGTAATCCGGTTCGTCCGGGTCCTGGTTGACCGCCTGGGCCAGATTCTTCAAGCTGTCCTCGACATTGTTCTCGTAAAACTCCAGCAGGCCATATCCCGCCCACGCAAGCGGCTGTTTCTTGCTCAAGGTCAATGCCGTGTAGAACAATATCCGGGCATCGCTAAAGCGTCCAACATTCAGCATCGTGGTACCGAGCACGGCAAACGCATACGCGTTCTTTGGTTCCGCCTTTGCTATCGCGAAGCTGATATTGTAAGCGTCCGTATAACGCCGCTGCCTTATATAAAGCTGGGCAAGCCGAAGTTTTGGAAGCGAGTCGGCACCCGCGGCCTCGATCGCCTTTTGCAGCGTCTGTTCCGCCTGGACAAGATCGCCTTTCCTAACTAGCTTTTCAGCCAGCTTGAGAAGCCGCCGCGATTCCGCGGTGTCGAGCTTTTGCACATCGGATACATTCGCCGATGCATGTGCCGCACCTCCAAATAAGGACAGGAGCATTACCGTGATGGCGGCAAGAGAATACAGACGTCCGCATTTAGGGGAAAGGACGGTGCCCGGAGAAATATCTCTCATACCAATACTCCGTGATCCACCTCGGAGGCCAAAGATCACTTTAATATCTCGCCTGTTTTCATCGACCAAAGGACGAGATCAAGTTCATCAAAATCGATCTGCGCAGTCTCAGCTAATTGTTTGAGCTTTTCTTCAACCCTTAGATACCTTGCACGCGTATTTGGTGGCTTTGGGTCATCAATTATTTTTAGTTCGTGAAGGCATCGCAAAACATGCTTGTCGAGGATCGCGTAACCGCAAAAACCGATATTCCGCAGAAAATGGCTCGCCTCTTTATAACCAAGGCCCTTGATCCCTTTTTCCCTGGCCAGCCAATCGCGCCGTTCGTAGCCGCAATCAAAGCTTTCCAGTTTTGCCCGCAGCCGCATTCCGCAATGTTCCTGCAGAAACTCGCGGGACTGGACGATATATCGCGACCGCGCATTAGGATACCGGTGCACGCCCGCCAACGCCCGAGCAAGGTCTGCCTGTTCACCATCCTCAAGCAGGCCCTTGACCGCCGAGACCGCCCGCAGCCCCATTTTTGCTGAGCATCCGCCCGTAAAAAAGCAGTAAACCATTTCTTCCCACATCCTCGAGTCGGTCCCGTTCATCCAGACGGATTCAAACTCCGCCAATCGTTCCCGGATCTTTTCTCGATTTTGAACGTGTACTCTTTTGATCTCTTCAATATTTACTGCATTTGAAGGCGGTTTTGGCATAGCGTAGATGCAATTTTAGGAGCGTGGCCCTTTGCTGTCAACGAATTTTTCCTTGCGACGCAAAAAGGCAGATCAAGCTCAGTCAAATGTTCGTATAAGTATTATGGATGACAACCATAAGCAGATTTTAAATTGCTGACATCCAGGTTGCTTTGAAATTCATCGAATCGATCGGCTGTTCACCGAAATGAATGAAAGCAGGGAGATTTTGCGGGGGTTGAAATTAGGGGTCGGAAATGTGGTATACTCGCTAAAGCCTAAATCGGCTGCCCCACATAAGGTTCACCACCTGGCCCGAAAAAACTAAGGAATGAGAGCTATCTTCGGAAAATTTGCCGCCTGGCCTTCTCTAGCCGTCTTTGCCGTATTCTTCGCGGCGACGGCCTTTGGCCAGACTACGCGGCCTCTTCTCCAGGATATTCAGATCCAACGCGAATCGGGCCCCGATGCTGATGCGTCTCTCATCAAAAAGACCGGCAGTTCGTCCCCGACGAACGCAATGGCAGCATCGGCAGCATCTGGCAGCCTGATAAAAACGGCTATTCCGGCGTTGGCCGAAGTTGAGATCCCGGGTTACTCGGGCGTCCTCGTCCAATCCCTTTCGGGCGATGTGATCGTTGACAGCGCATCCGATACACCTTTTAACCCGGCCTCGAATGTCAAGGTCGCGACTGCGTTTGCCGTACTTAAGACCTTTGGCCCTGAGTACCGCTTTTCAACCGGCGTGTGGACGGACGGGTCGTATGAAGAGGCAACCGGCACCATCCATGGAAATTTGTATGTTTCCGGCAGAGATCCGGTATTCGGCTATGAGCACGCGGTCAGGCTCGCAAGCGAGCTGAATAAAATGGGCATCCGCAATGTCAAAGGCGATCTTATCGTCACTGACAATTTTGCGATGAACCATTCCAGCTCGGCCAGCGGTTCGAGCAGGTCCTTGTTCGCGACACTCGACGCGGCGAAACGATCGGCTTCGGCAAATAACGCCTGGGCAAGTTATCTGGTTAATTCTGGACGCTTTACGCCGGATATGCCGGTGCCAAGCGTCACTTTTACCGGCTCGGTCTATGTTCAGCCGATGCCCGGCAACGTCAACCTTCTCTTCTCGCACGAATCCGCAAAAATGCGGGATATTCTCAAGGCCACGCTCTGCTATTCGAATAATTTTATAGCCGAACGCTTAGGCGAGATGGTCGGCGGGCCTTACGCGGTGGCACGGCTTGTTCAGCAGCATGCCGGTGTTCCGGCCGATGAATTCTCGCTGCAGACCTCAAGCGGCCTCGGCATCAATCGTGTAACACCCAGAGCGATGATGAAGCTTTTGCAAACATTGCGAAGCGAGCTTGCCGGCTATCGCATGACCTTTGCCGACATTATGCCCGTCGCCGGTGTTGACAAAGGCACGCTTGAGAACCGGTTTGATTCTGATTTTGCCATGGGCAGCGTTGTCGGAAAAACAGGAACGCTCAGCCGCACCGACGGCGGAGCAAGTGCACTGTGCGGTGAGATCAATACCCGCAACGGAAAGCTGCTTTTCGTGATTTTCAACCAGCGCGGCAGCGTATCGCGTTTCCGCAGGTTCCAAAATAACTATGTCTCGATCATCCAAAGCTACTTCGGCGGGGCAGCCGCAATGGCTTACGATGAGGTCCCGCTGAATGCAAGGCTGGCAAAGACACGCATCTCATATCCCGCTGGAGCACAGCTCGGCAGCTGAACCTAATAAATAACTGATCCTCCAAGGCCGTTCGCAAAGACGGCCTTTCTCATTCCCATCAAGAGATCTGTTTCGTGATCTTCGTGTCTTGTTTCGCTAGTTTCGTGGTCCCGGCCCCGGCTTCGCCACCACGAAACTAGCGAAACAAGACACGAAAACCCGCAAAACCGAAACGCGGGCCCTGATCTACTAAATCACTCTCGTTCTTTTGTTTTTCCCAATGCGAAAGCCGTAAGATACTTCGGTGACAAGTTCCGCCTGTCCGCGATAAGGAATGAACAAGACCGAAGAAGAACTCCCGGAAGGTGAAACCCCAGAAGAACTTGCCGATCCGATAGTTGAAGGCGTT
>JADYZI010000254.1 GCA_020853255.1 Acidobacteriota bacterium | reverse complement strand
CGTCGGATCTTGGATCTCTCAGAATCGCGACCGAAAGATGCCGGTTTCTCTTAACGCAGAGACGCTGAGAAAAGAAGGCGGAAACACGACCGGTAGGGAGTGTGCCCGGTCGGGGCCGCGCGTCTGAGTCGAAGTCTAAGGCTTTGTTCGCTTTCACACATATCTCTACAAATAGAATTGAGGAAACAATAGATGTCAGGACACTCCAAGTGGCACACAATCAAGCACAAAAAGGGAGCGCTCGATGCGAAGCGCGGCAAGATCTTTACGAAAATGATCAAAGAGATCACCGTCGCGACCAAAACCGGCGGCAGCGGAGACGTTGACGCAAATGCGCGTCTTCGCAAGGCTGTCAGCGATGCAAAGGCGCAGAATATGCCCAACGACACCATTGACCGCGCGATAAAGCGCGGAATGGGCGAGGGCGAAGGCGCGAATTATGATGAGGTGCTCTACGAAGGCTATGGCCCGAACGGCGTCGCCGTCATGGTCGAGGCAATGACCGACAACCGCAACCGCACGGTCGCCGAGATCCGCCACATCTTCTCAAAAAACGGTGGCAACATGGGCGAAAGCGGTTCCGTCGGCTGGATGTTCGACAAGAAGGGCTACATCGTGGTGGACAAGGCCGCCAAAAGCGAGGACGAGCTTTTTGAAATAGCCGTCGGCGCCGGTGCCGACGATATGCAGGACGAAGGCGACGTGTTCGAAATATTTACCGCGCCCGACGCTTTCGATGCCGTCAACGATGCCTTAAAATCCGCCGGCATCGAACCCCAGGCGGCTGAAGTCTCAATGGTCCCGCAAAATTACATCAAACTCGAAGGCAGCGACGCCAAGACGATGCTAAAACTCTACGACGCCCTCGACGACAACGACGACGTCCAGAAGGTCTATGCGAATTTTGATATAGACGAAAGCGAGATGGAGTAGCTCGGGATGGAGAAAAGTGAACTCGTACTCATCCACTGTCAGGCCTTCGAGTTTCCGCTTTCATTGCCCGTCCTTCATCGCTCGAATCGTAAACGCCGCGCGAACTCCGGGCCTCCACAGGTACCAGAGCACGAGTAAACATAGAGCGACGCGCAGGAGACCCAATGATAGCGCAGGCAGATCGATGCCGCTCCCTAACCCGATCAGACCGGCGACGACCGATTGGTGCTTCGGAGGCAAAAGGGCGACGGCAAAATAGCCAACTTCGGTGAGAGTCGTAAAGAATTTGCAAGTCCTCTTATCCTTCTCCAGGTAATCCGCCTGAGCGTTAATGTGCTGAGGGAATCGTAGGCATGCTCCAATAGGCCGTCCTTTTACCCCGTTCAACGTCGCTAAGCCTGGCCGCAGAAGTCTCAATGATCCCGCAAAACCAAATCGCTCTTACCGGCGCCGACGCCAAAACGATGCCCAAACTCTACGACACCGACGACGACGTCCAAAAGGTCTATGCGAATTTTGATATAGACGAAAGCGAGATAGAGTAGTTACGGGATCGGGAGCAGTGATTTATCGGGGTCGTCTCCGAACGCCTTGATCACCTTCGCGGAGTTCAAAATCAAGGTTGCGATTTCCTCGGTTCGACAGTTGCCCAGTCTTATCCAGACGATTTTTGGCGGGTGTCCGTACAAGACGCTTCTTTGTTCAAAATCGTCGTCTTTTGTTACAACCGTAAATCCGCCTTCCTTTGCAAAATCCCAGATGTCGCGATCAGTGGTTTCAGTGGAAAGCACAGACTTGATGTGCGTCGTTTCCGGAAACTCTTCCTCGAGGTCCTTAACGAGCTTCCACGAAATATTCTGATCAAGCAACAACTTCATATTGTGCACTAACGGCAAGTTGTCGCTCTCGATTTGCGGCAAATGCAAGACAAGCTCGTATATCTTCGTGAGTTAGCTCGGAAAAATCCTCAAGAATCTCCGTTTCAGACATTCCTCCTGCCAAATATTCAAGGATATCCTGGACCGTTATGCGCATGCCACGAATACACGGCTTTCCGCTTCGTTTACCTGGTTCAATTGTTATAATCTCGCGGTAATCCATTTGTGACTATTATATCAGGAATTCTCCTCCTGATGAGACTTTTTGCTTTCTAAACTATTACGACGACGTCCAAAAGGTCTATGCCAACTTCGACATAGACGAGAGCGAGATGGAATGATTCGTCATTTCTCAAGCACTGTTGAAAAGAAAGGAATCAATTTGGAATCAAACCTTTCCCTGATCTTGTTTCCGTGATCACCGCCTTTATAGATCTCAAAGGTGTGCGGGATCCCGCGTTCGGACAACGCAGTCGAAAGTTTTGCCGTTCCAAGGCGGATATGCGAAAACTCGTCAACCTCACCAACGTCCATAAATATCCCGCGCAATCCCATCAGATTCTCCCGGTATTGTTCAATGAGATAAAGCGGCATTTTTGCACGGAAATTTGAATAAGCGGGCTCGCTTTTGACCAAGACTCCATCCTTTGCAACGAAGGGCAGATCGCCGTACATTGGCTTTTTTTCCAGGTTTGGTGAGAAGGCCGCCGAGATCGCGACCATAATTTCGGCCCAGAACGTGTCATACGACTCCGGCTCTTTAGCATAAATGCCGCGGGATATCACCTTTGCCGCCTTTGCCCAATTCGGATTGTCCGACGTCATATCTCCCTCAAACCCGAGACAGCAAGGACTTAGCGCGTAGGTCGCGCCGAACAGATCGGGGTGCTTCATAGCCAACATAAAGGCGCCGTAGCCGCCCATCGAATGTCCGGCAATCCCCCGGCTTGATGATCGAGCCAACGTACGGTAGTTCTTGTCGATATACGAGACCAGATCGCGAGTCATATAGTCTTCCCAATTGCCAGTAACTACAGAATTCGTATAGAAGCTTCCGAGATATGCATTACTGCCGTTTGGTACGACCACGATCATTTCAGCGGCTATGCCTTTTGCGATCAACGAATCGATCTCTGTTCGCAGATCCATGCCTTGATAAGCATCCTTGATCCATTCTTCAGGGCGGCCGTTATAACCATGTAGCAAGTAGAGCGTTGGAAACCGCCGTGAAAGCTCCGTCTTATAGCTCGGCGGCAAATAGACGAAAACGTGCTGGGTCGTCGGATCGCCAAGCAAATTGCCTTTGAGCGAAGGCGCCGCAACCTGCAGATCGATAATTGAGCCTGTTGGGGCCTTCGCCGGAGTTTGTGCGCTTAACGTCGTTGCCGCGGCGAAGAAAAGGAAAAGCCAAAAGAACGACGAAGCCGTGAAACGCGAGATGCTTTTCATTATTTTGCCCGAGTACTTGGTCAAATTTTACTTATAGATAACTTAAAAGCCAATGCTTCTTACGCCTTTTGTAATTGCCGTACCAGAGGCAGAACGGATAAATAATCACAAGGCCGGCGATCCACATCAGATAGACAACGGTCAGCGAAAAGCCGTTGTCGGGCGGAACCTGAATTTGCGGCGAAAGTACATTGAACAGATATCCGACATCGTATCCGGCGAGCGAGCCCAGAACGACACCGCCAAGATGCGCCCATACCCATTGAAGTATATAGAAAAAGAACGGAACGCGGCCAAACACAATAAGCACGGTTTCCCAAATCGGTTCGCCGCTGATGCCGTCAGACAACGCCAGAACAATAATGGCCGGGCCCAGCGTCATCAATAAAAAAAGCAGGGACGCGGGATATTTTGTCGTGTTAAGGAACGAAAGTATTGTAAATGTCGGCTCGTCCAGATTCGGCTTCGGGAGAACCGCGTCTGGACCTAGTTCGCCAGTCTCGATCAATTTTTCACCTATCGCCATAAACTGTGCCTTCGTCGCCCATTCATTTGGATCGCCGTAAAGATTCGTGGCACGGACCGCTATGAAAAGCGCCGTCGCAGCCATGCCTAGCGCAAGCAAAAATCTTCTCCGCCGCGGGCCTTCCCAGCCATAAACGGTGCCGAGTGCATAACCGGCGGCCATTACGCCGATCCACGGTATCAGCGGATAGGCGGCAAATACAACTGAGCCGCCGATCGGGATCATGCTTTGCTGGTGAAGGACAAGCCAGATCGCCTGTGACAGATCGGCCGAACCGCCAAACGCGACCTGCGGCGGAAGATCGAACCGGTCGAGCAGGTTATGCAAAAATATCATTGCGACGCCGAAAGTCCCAATCGCCCATAAAGGCAGATATATCAACGCCGCCATTACGATCATTGAAACACCGATGGCCCAAATAACCTGCGCCATTCCGATTATCGTGCCGTAATCGAAATTGAACGTGATCAGAAAACGAATGACGGTAAACTCAAGCACGATCAGCCAAATGCCGCGGGTGACCAAAAACCACGAAAGCTCGCGGTTCGACTTTCCGTACATTATTTGGAGATAAATGCTCACGCCCGAAAGAAAGACAAAAACTGGAGCGCAAAAATGGGTTATCCATCTTGAAAAAAACAATGGGGCCGTGGTCGTGGTGAGGTCGGCCGGGTCGGTCAAAAAGCCGTTGTGATAAATGTAATCACGCGTATGGTCGAGCAGCATTATCATCATCACAATGCCGCGAAGCAGATCGACCGCGAATATCCGCCGTTTCAATTTTAGTTCATCGGTTGGCATAACGTGAATAATGCCCTAAAACCCGCGGCGATGTCTTTAGAATTTATGAAATTTTATGAATTTTCGGCCTGAACTGACCGTAGCACCACTGCGATGCGGCGTTTCGTCTCGGCATCGGGCACATTTTGTTCATCCCACCAATCGAGGTAACCGTCATCAATGACGGCTCCGGCTTTCACCAGTTCTTCGACGATCTCTGCATGATCGGGTTTCCACTCATTCACCGCCGACCACATTGCCTGGCCAAAAACGGTGCCGCCGTACATGTTCTCGACCTCCATCGGCACGTTTCGTTCGATCAGAAGTTTGACAACATCAAGCCGTCCGCTTGAGGCGGCGTAATGAAAGCCGCTCAGTCCGGTGCCCGTTCCCGCAAGCGGATCGACATTGTTGTCAAGAAAATACTCTGCCGTATTAACGCGCCCTAGCATGCACGCGCATGTAAATGCTTCCGCAAATACTTCCGGTTCGTTATCAAATTTGCCCTCGATATGCCAATCAATGACCTGCTTATCGAACCCGTCCGGTCCGCCAAGCATTTTTTCGAGTGCCGTAAAATTGCCCTCACCAAGATGATCTAGAGTTGCTTGCCACACATCAATTGTCATTTCCCACACTTTCAGGCAAATAGTCGCCTACAAACTTTCGCTCCATCCCGTTGCCCCAGCCGCAGCCGTGGTCCGACGTGATTTGAGCGGCGCCGGCATCGCTAATATTGTGAGGCGGAAAAGCAAGCAGCCTTAATATCGGCCCTGGCCGCAAATGTTCACTTGCCCATGAGATCGGCGTATTGCCGTGTTCATCCCGAGCCTTCTTGTCAGCGCCATGATCGAGCAGATATTGGATGATCGCTTCGTCGCAGTATGCCGCGGCGCGGTGGAGTGGTGTTTCGCCTTTTGTCCGTACGTCGCGCATGAACGCGCCGGACTCGCGGCCGGGAATCGTCTTCGCGTTCACATCGGCGCCGTTCTCGACAAGCAGTCTTATTACATAATGAAAATACGGCCGCCCGGCTTTTGACAAAGCATTGTGAAGCGGCGTTTCGCCGGTGTCTGGCTTTGCGTGATTGACATCGGAGCCTTGCGAGATAAGGAAGTCAACAACCTTCCAATGTCCAAAGAACGAAGCGTGACCCAGTTCATCGTTAAGGTCAACACTCGCAAGGTCACCGCCAGCATCGAGCACCGCTTTCAAGGCGGTCGTGTCGTTGTAATAAACAAACCACTGCAGCGGCTTGATTTGGCCTTCATGCAAAACTTTCTGCCAATCCGGCAGTTTCAGAAGGTCGAAGACCAAATCGGTCCGGCCGCGAGCGATGCGGTCGAGTAAAGTTTCCTTGTTCATAGATTCAGACTAGAAGATCAGCCACCAATGCAGGAATAAGAAGTATGTCAGCCTGTTCCGAGATGCTTTTGATCGGTTTTCATTCGTGCATTCGTGGCTAATTCTTTTCAAATCGAACCGCGGCGCGTGCTTTGGCTTTGGCGGCCTCGGTTTCGCGGTCGCGTGGTGCGGCCGTAGTCACCAGTGAATTCAGCATTTCCTGGGCCGCGGCCGCCACGCGTTCAACAGCCAGGCTGAAAGCCTCCTCGTTTGTTTTCGAAGGTTTGTTGAAGCCCGACAGCTTCCGCACAAACTGCAACGCCGATGCATTGACCTCATTGGTCGTCGCCGGCGGGTCAAAATTAAAGAGCGTCTTTATGTTTCGGCACATATCGTTATTGACCGTCGAAAATAGATGGCACGATCGTCATGCTTTGGCCGCAGTTTCTTCACAAAGCGGCAGAACGATCGAGAATGTAGCTCCCCGGCCTTCGCCCTCACTGTTGGCGGTGATCGAACCGCCATGCAGGGCAATGATCTCGCGGGCGATGTTCAATCCAAGGCCAAGGCCGATCTTTGTCCCGCCGGACACTGGCGCCTGGCGGTAGCGGTCGAAGACGAACGGGAGAAAGTCGGCCGTGATGCCCTTTCCCGTATCGGCAACGCCTATTCTGGCCTGGGCGTCCTCGTATGCAAGCGTAACGGAAACCCGCCCGCCATCCGGTGTGAATTTCAGCGCGTTCTGGACAAGATTGTTCACAACCTGTTGGAGCCGGTTCGGATCGCCGAGTACCCATCGGACGGATCGGTCAAGTTCAGTTTCGAGAATGATGGACCTTTTTTCAGCGTCTGGAAATGCCGTTTCGATAACACGCTCGATGACCGAGGCAAGGTTAACCGGCTGTTTTTCAAGCAAAAGGTTGCCGCTCTCCATTCGAGAGATATCCAGCAGGTCGTTGACCAGCCGGTTCTGGGCCTTTGCGCTTCGGTCAATTGCCTCTAACGCACGTTTGTAAACGCCTTCATCGCCTTTGTTTCCCTTAAGAATTTCTACCCAGCCAAGCATTGCATTGAGCGGCGTGCGAAGTTCGTGCGATACCATCGCGATAAATTCATCCT